>CAJQKG010000048.1 GCA_905478845.1 uncultured Luminiphilus sp. | reverse complement strand
CTCCCATCGTGTTGCCTTGATCGCCTCAGGTACAGGGTTGGGTAACTCATTCGCTGCGGCGCCTTTCACGGGCGAATACTGAAAACAGCCAACACGGTCTAACTGAGCGCGTTCAATAAAGGTGAGGAGCGATTCAAACTCTTCCTCGGTTTCTCCTGGATAACCCACAATAAAGGTAGAGCGAATGCTGAGATCAGGGCAAATGTCCCGCCATTTTGCAATGCGGTCGAGGGTTTTCTCGGCGGCGGCAGGTCGCTTCATCCGTTCAAGAACACTGCGAGCGCCGTGTTGAAGGGGCATGTCGATATAAGGCAACAATTTACCCGCAGCCATCATCGGAATCAGCTTGTCCACATGCGGGTAGGGATAGACATAGTGGAATCTGACCCAGACGCCGAGCTCGGAGAGTGCCGATGCCAAGCTGTCTAAATTGCTTTTGAGCGGGCGACCGTGCCAAAAGTCAGTCTGGTACTTTAGATCGATCCCGTAGGCACTCGTATCCTGTGACACGACCAATAACTCGCGGACACCCGCTCGCACGAGACCCTCAGCCTCACTCATGACTGAGCCGATGGGTCGACTCACCAGGTCACCACGGAGGCTGGGAATAATGCAGAAGCGACAACGATGATTACAGCCTTCGCTTATCTTCAGGTAAGCATAATGTCGGGGTGTGAGTTTCACACCCTGAGCCGGTATCAAGTCTAGGTGAGGGTTGGGTAGGTGATTCTGCGGCAGCACTTCGCGGACGGTGTTCAGAACCTCTTCGTAGGCGGCAGGTCCGCTAATGCCGAGCACCTTGGGATGTCTGGCTCGGATCGCATCGGCATCATCACCACGTCCCATGCACCCGGTGACTAAAACGCGGCCGTTCTCTCTGATTGCTTCGCCGATGGTTTCTAAGCTTTCCTCTTTCGCCGCATCAATGAACCCACAGGTATTCACAATGACTACGCCGGCATCCTCATACTGAGGCGTGATGTCATAACCCTCGATACGAAGTTGCGTGAGTATTCGCTCTGAATCAACCAAGGCCTTTGGGCATCCCAATGAAATAAAGCCCACTTTTGCTCTGTCAGTAGTTTGGATGGAAGAGTCCCTCATAGTGTTAGGCGTTGATAGCGCTGGCGCTGCTGTGTGTTCGGACGGGCAGTTGTTTTCTCAGCAGTGTCAGTAACTCTAGGGATTCCTCGCGGTTGAGGAAGTCTCCGATTGGCGTTTCAGACACTCGGTCATGAACGCAGAGTTCAGGTCCCTGCCAGGGGTGAGTTTCAGGCGTTACTCTCAATGCAGCGTCAGCTCGGATAAAATGCCAGCTGCGTTTCGGCACAAAGTAGCCCTTATCGATTGTCACAATATCGTCCTTTAAGTAAATGACATGTCGGTATTCAAGCTTCCAGTTGACCCAATACAGTGCGCCGGCGAGCGCCGTTAGTTCTAGGCCCGCCAGCGGCAAAATAGGCCAAGCCCCCAACAAGGCAAAGCCAATACCGGCGCCCAGGGAGGGGACCGCGAGGGCCGCGAGTAGCCACAAGTTCTGGTGCCAGGTCGCGGAATGATTGGGCTTGACCACAATGACTATTTCTCGATCCGCTTCGTTACAGGAAATCACACGATTCTCCCTAGCAAGAGGATGCGTATGGTAATGCATCCAGCGCGCACCTAGAACTGGCCTCTTACGCCTTGGCGTAAATGCATCTGGGTGGCGAGTGGGCCGTGAGCTTTTGGCCGTGAATCGGATGATAAAACGCAATGCTGGTCGCGTGGAGCAACAGACGCGGTGAGGCATTGAGTATGTCTTCTGGTGCGTAAAAATCGCAGCCTAAAATCGGATGTCCAATTTCTTTCAAATGAATACGCAGTTGATGCGATCGACCCGTAACGGGGAAAAGTTCGACGACTGTCGTGTTGTCTTCCCTGCTTACCACACGCCAGCGAGTCAGGGCAGATTTCCCACTGCTGAAACACACTTTTTGTCTCGGTCGGTTGGGCCAATCGCGCGTCAGCGGCAGCGTGATCTCGCCCGTATCAGGTAATAGGCGACCCGCAACGCGCGCAAAGTAGGTTTTGTGGATTCGTCTTGCTTGAAATTGTCGAGCCAATTCAGACAGCGCCGCCTTGTTGCGAGGCACGACCATCACGCCAGAGGTGTCGAGGTCAAGGCGGTGGACTGCATTCACGCCTGGGTACTGTCGATCCAGTCGGTTCAGCAGGCAGTCGTAATTGAGAGGATGTCGCCCGGGTACGCTCAGCAGTAACGTGGGCTTGTCGACAATGAGCAGATGCTCATCTCGGTAAAGCAATCGAATCGGCTCCTGTGAATGCGGTACCAGGTACGGGGGTTGTGCGTCCACTGTGTCGTTCAAGGGGGTAGCGTGTCGCGATCGTCAAGGACGTCCGACAGCGTCCAGAGCCTGGAGATACCTGCCGACGGCATCGGTCACACCGTAGCGCAGCGCATCGATGGTAAACGCATGACCTATCGAGACCTCCAGTAACGCGTCAATATGAAAATCAGGAAGGTTGCTCAGGTTAAGATCATGCCCCGCATTTATACCCAAGTCATTCAGCGCCGCTTCGGCTGCTGCCTCCTGAAATTGAGTGAGTGATGATCTAAAGTCGCCGCGCGCATGGGCGACAGCATAGGTTTCGGTATACAACTCAACGCGGTCGGCGCCGAGTGCACGCGCCAGACCGATTTGTGTGGGCTCGGGGTCCATAAATAAACTGACACGACATCCCCAGTCCTTCAATTGCTCAACAACGGGGAGCAAACGATCCCCGTCACGAGTGATATCGAAACCGTGATCAGAAGTCAGTTGATCATTGCTATCGGGCACTAGCGTCACCTGCTCAGGGCGGATTCTCTCAATCAATGCCAAGAAACCCGGATAATCCCCAATGCCTGCACGCGGAGCGCTTTGTGCTGAGGCAAAGGGGTTGCCCTCGATGTTGAGTTCGATGCCACCCATTGCGCCCAGTCGGACACAATCTTCCGCTCTGATGTGCCGTTGATCTGGTCTTGGGTGCACGGTAATGCCATGCGCTCCCGCTTGCATCACGCTCGTCGCGAACTCACAGGGATCAGGATGTTCCGTATCGCGAGCGTTGCGAATCAACGCTATTTTATTGAGGTTAATACTGAGCTGTGTCATGGCGTAATGCGGCTAATGGATAAAATCGAAACCGGTTTGACAGGAACGTCTTGAAAAGTCGTTGCACCACCCGCTGTTTTGGCGGGTGCGGGGCCTGTGTCTGATAGCGAAATGATATCGACCACTTGCATGCCGTCGACCACCTCGCCGAAGACGGTATAGCCTTCATTACTGGGCGTCCAATCGAGTCGTAAATTACTGCGTTGATTGATGAAGAACTGAGCCGTCGCAGAATTGGGATCATTGGTGCGCGCCATGGCAAGCGTGCCGCGCGTATTATGTACCTTATTGCGAGATTCATTCACGATGGGCGCGCGAGTGGCTTTTTCTTCCAGTGCTGAGGTAAAGCCGCCGCCTTGAATCATAAAGTTGCTGATGACTCGATGAAACACAGTGCCGTCATAGTAGCCATCATCGACATAGCGCAGAAAATTCTCGACAGTAATCGGTGATTTGTCTGCGAAGAGCTCAACCGTAATATCTCCGTCGGTCGTTTTGATGAGCACTTTCGGATTGCTGTTCAGTGACGCCTCCGCGAAGGCGCCTAGCGCTCCGATACTCAGCCACAAAGTGGCGAACAAAGCGCACAGTCGACGCAGATAAGCGGGATATAAATTCATGTTGTTCTCCTAAGTTAAGACCAGCCGTCTTGTCGTCTTTTTCTAGGCCATAGCCGTGGTGCAATCACAGCCAAAATGACCCCGAGTAGCACGGCCAAAGCACCGTCTAGCATTTGATTATTGGTAATGCGCTCTCGTAATCGTACATTTTCCATGCGTAACAGATCCGCTTCGGATCGCTCTGACTCTAACTCAGCGACCAGTTGCTGATTCATCATATCCAGCTCGATCGCCGCCGCTGAGACACGCTTAATCTCAGTGAGTTCAGCGCGAGTCGCCTCGAGTGCCCCTTCAAGCTGATTAACCATACCGCCAGCTTCGTCCACTTCAGATGAACTCTCGTCGAGTTGATTGACCAATCTATTTCGTTCGCCTCGGAATTGTTCCAGTTCCACGCGCAGGTCATTGATAAGCAGTGCAGCAGGTGGATCGGTCTGCAGATACTGTGCGCGTATCCACCCTCGTGTTCCCCCTGGGCTTTCTATATCAAACCATTCGCCATCATCGCTTTGTCCATACACCATTAGGACCGTACCGGAGGGCAGCCCGCGGTTGATAATGCGGTAGTCAGATCCTGCCCCGCTGCGAACCGGAACCAGCACCATATCGCTAATGTATCGTGTCTCCTGAGCCACGGAGTGGGCAGCCCAGCAGCACGAGAGTAAAGACAGTATGAGAGCAGCGCGTCTAGCGATAAGGGAGCGTGTCATGATGAGTCTCGTGTTGGGTCAGCATTCTGCTCTTCCGATTTCAAATGAGGCGCCACGATTATCACTGTGAGCAACATCAGCAGCACCGTAAAACCAATGCTGGAATACAGCTTATAGGACACCCAAAAAGCCTCTTCGTATTGGTAGGCCACGTAGATGTTGAGCCCCCCCACTAACAGAAAGTTTGCCACCCACAGCGCGTTAAGGCGTTTCCAAATGACCTCTTGGAGGGCCAGCTGCTGGCCGAGCAGCCGCTCGAGTAGGGTTTTCTCACCGACAAACTGGGAGCCGAAAAAAAGCGCCGCTAACACCCAATTGAAAACCGTTGGTTTCCACTGAATGAATCGCTGATCTCGGAGCACTAGGGTTGCTGTCCCAAAAAGAACGACCGCGAACATCATCCACATGAGCCGCTTATCGTTTCGTTTTGTGATGGCTAGCATGACGAGCCATACACTGACGGTGGCCACCATCAGTACCGCGGTTGCGCTGAAAATGCCGTCGAAGGTATGCGACCAAGCTCCTACCGACAGCGTCTCGCCATCCATCTGGTAGGCGCCAAAAAATAGCACTATCGGCAGAAATTCTAGAATTTGCTTCATGGCGTAGTATGATTCAGCGCACTAGCGCTCGCCTTCGTCGTTGCTATGGTAGACAATCTCGTTCTCCTTCTCAGCTCAAGGGCGGTTCGCCACCCGGTTTGAGCGCAGTGTAGAGATTGCCTTGATAGACTTCCACACACATAGTGCCGCTTCCGATGGGGCGCTGCCTGCCTCAGATCTCATCGCGCGAGCAGCGGCCGAGGGTGTCAGCCGCTTCGCGTTGACCGATCACGACACGGTTCATGGTTATCTCAGCGTTTACCAGGAAAGCCCGCCAGACTTAGATCTGATCAGTGGCGTGGAGCTATCGTGCCAGTGGGGTCGAGTCGGCATTCATGTTGTGGGATTGGGTTTCCGAATAGAAGCGGCCGAAATGAAGGCGCACCTTGTGATATTGGATGCCGCACGTAAAGACCGCGCTGAGCGGATAGCACACCGTCTCGAACGCGAGGGCATGCAGGGGGCGCTCGAGGGCGCACTGGCAGTTGCAGCCGGCGCGCAAATTGGGCGCCCGCACTTCGCACGCTGGATGGTGTCAGCCGGGCACGTTGCCAATGAGCAGGAAGCCTTCAAACGATTTCTCGGCAGTGGTAAGCCGGGCGATATTTCTATTTTGTGGCCTGCTCTTCAGGAGACCGTTGAGGTGATCACCCGCTCAGGGGGGGTGGCAGTGTTGGCTCATCCGCTCCATTACCGCATGACCGCCACGCGCTTACGAGCGTTGGCCGATGCTTTTTGCGAAGCAGGAGGTGGCGCTATTGAAATAATTAATGGGCGACCCAAGCCGGGTGAGAGGGAGCAGCTGTGGCGGTTGGCTTCCGCGCGTAATTTACGTGTTTCGGTCGGTTCAGATTTTCATCGTGATACACCTTATGGCGCGAGTTTAGGGGTTAGCGTGACAGACATTCCGGAGGGTATGGGGGTTTGGGAAACGTTATAGGATTCGCGATTAAGGGTAGCGTTTCGAGGGAGCAACAGGGTAGACAAGCGCTGTGACGAGTGTGACACCCCAGCAGATAAGGCAGTGATATGAGCCAGTTTTTCGCGATTCATCCGGAGACGCCGCAGGCTCGCCTCATTAACCAGGCGGTGGCAATCGTTCAGGGAGGAGGGGTGGTGGTCTATCCTACCGATTCGGCCTATGCGCTAGGCTGCCAACTCGGGAATAAGCGTGCCGTCGAACGGATCCGTCGTATCCGTGCCTTACAAGATGACCATAATTTTACCTTGGTGTGCCGCGACCTCTCAGAATTAGGGACGTATGCTCGCGTGGATAATGCCGCGTATCGATTACTGCGCCATGCAACACCGGGGCCATTTACTTTTATTCTTGAGGCCACACGCGATGTACCCAGGCGGTTGGTACAACCCAAGCGAAAAACGATTGGATTAAGGGTGCCAGACCATCCGATTCCTCAGGCCTTACTTCACGCACTCGGTGAGCCTCTGATGAGTGCGACATTGGCTCTGCCGGGGGATGACCTGCCCCTCTCTGACCCTCACGATATTCGTCAGCAACTTGAGCACGACGTAGATCTTGTCATCGATGGTGGATTTTGTGGCTTGGAACCCACCAGTGTCATTGATTTGACCGATTCGCTGCCAGTCATTCTCAGACGAGGGTTGGGCGATGTCAGCGACTTTGAGGTCGCCTAAGGGTATACTCGCGTCGTGACGAAATCCCCTAAACAATCGACCCAATCCATTGAGGAAAACGGGTCCCACGAGACGGCAGCCCTTGCGGCTGAGTTGCTGAATGTGCGTCCAGAGCAAGCCGAAATGCCGTTTGCCATGGTGCGAGGACAGGCAGTGACCGAACTGCCCAAAGACTTATATATTCCACCGCAGGCGCTGGAGGTGTTCTTAGAGGCGTTCGAGGGTCCCCTTGATCTGCTGCTCTATCTCATTCGCCGACAAAATCTCGATATATTGGATATCGACGTGGCGGAGATCACCGAGCAATACATGCGTTACGTCGAGCTGATGGATGCTATGCAATTCGAGTTGGCTGCCGAATATCTGCTAATGGCGGCAATGCTTGCTGAGATTAAATCGCGCATGCTGTTGCCTAGAGCCACTGAAAACGAAGAGGACGAGGAGGATCCGCGCGCCAATCTGGTACGTCGCCTGCAAGAGTACGAGCGCTTCAAAAAAGCAGCAGAGGATCTCGAGGCGTTACCCCGTTTAGAGCGCGAGCTGTGGCAGGCCTCCGCTGCCCCGCCCGATATTCGATCGGAGCGTCCACTGCCCGAGGTCGACATGCGCGAGGTGCTGCTGGCACTTGGCGAGGTATTGCGTCGCGCTGAGATGTACCAGAGCCACCATATTCAGCGAGAATCGTTGTCGACGCGTGAGCGGATGTCACAGGTGTTAGAGACACTCAAGCACGATGGATTCGTCCCCTTTGTGACGCTGTTTCGACCGGAAGAGGGGCGCCTAGGCGTCGTCGTTACATTTTTAGCGCTGATGGAATTGATGAAGGAATCCCTGATTGAACTGGTTCAGACAGAGGGCTTTGGTCCCATCCACATCAAGGTAAAGTCGGAGTGAAAATGGAAGTGGGTTTGGTGCAAATTCTTGAGGGAGCGCTGCTCGCGGCAGGAGAGCCCCTGTCTCTGCAGCGCATGGCAATTTTGTTCGAAGAGGATGAGCGGCCATCGACTGACGAATTGCGGAGTGCGATTAAGGTCGTTGGCGAGCGTTGCGAGGACCGTGGTTATGAGCTGGTCCAAGTCGCCTCAGGCTATCGATTTCAAGTCCGTCAAAGCTTATCGGATTGGGTGGCCCGATTATGGCAAGAGCGACCCGCGCGATATTCACGGGCATTAATGGAGACGCTATCGCTGATCGCCTATCGTCAGCCTATTACACGCGGTGAGATCGAGGAAATTCGCGGCGTTGCGGTCAGCACGAATATTGTTAAGACGCTATTAGAGCGAGAGTGGGTGCGCGTTGTAGGGCATCGTGATGTGCCCGGCAGACCGGCAATGTATGCCACAACGCGACAATTTCTGGATTATTTCAACCTGAAGTCGTTAGACCAACTGCCGCCGTTGGCCGAAATCAAGGAACTGGACAATCTGTCAGGTGAGTTGGGTCTGGAGTTACCGCCGGTGCTAGACGGCGACCTCGCGAATGGTCAGGATTCACCCGAAGCCCCTGGTTCCCAGGGTGATGCGGTTGCCGATGAAACGGAGACGGTAGGTGATGGCGAAGCAGCCCCCGAAGCGTCCTGACGCGACGGCGATACCCGCCGCAGATAAAGGTGAAAAACTGCATAAGGTTCTCGCCAATATGGGTTTTGGCTCCCGCCGAAAGATGGAGCAGTGGATCGAAGGGGGTCGGCTGAAGCTAGACGGTAAGGTCGCAAAACTGGGCGATCGCGTCAGGGCAGAGCAGACGGTTCGCTTGGACGATAAACTCCTTGCCCGAGAGCCAGCAGATCAGACCCGTGTGTTGCTGTACCACAAGCCAGAGAGAGAGGTCTGCTCGCGCAGTGATCCCGAGGGTCGCAAGACCGTCTTCGACAGCTTGCCGCGTCTTCAAAGCGGGCGTTGGATTTCCGTAGGTCGGTTAGATTTCAATACATCGGGAGTGTTGTTGTTTACCACTGATGGAGGCTTAGCCAATGCACTCATGCATCCGTCGAGCTCGATTGAACGGGAGTATTTGGTGCGAGTCATGGGCAAGGTCGACGAGTCCATGCTGGAGCGGTTAAAAAGTGGCGTTGAGCTAGACGATGGTCCTGCGCGTTTTACAGACATTCAGGAGGGCGGCGGTGACGGGATCAATCGATTTTTCTATGTTGTACTGATGGCGGGGCGAAATCGCGAGGTCAGACGACTGTGGGAATCGCAGGGCACGACCGTTTCACGTTTAAAGCGGGTGCGCTACGGTGAGGTTTTTCTGCCTTCCAAATTAAAAAAGAGTCAGTGTTTAGAGTTGCCGCAACGCGACGTGGATGTCATTTATGCGATGGCAGGTAAGCCTACTCGTGAGGTCGCTAGTGTTTCCAAAAGAGAACAAGAACGGCGCGACCGATTCTCGGGTAAGGGCAAACGACTGACAGGACGGCGAGGCCGCTGGGAACACTAACTAGTCTTGCGCACTCAGCGTCTCACCCTGTAGCGATTGGCTGGCGTCGCTGAGCAAATAAACCCAGTGATCAGTGAGCGCCTCGGGCGATGGATTGCTATCAGGCTGTTCTCCCGGGTAAGCCGTGCGCCGCATCTTGGTATTGACCGCGCCGGGATTCAAACTATTCACCCTGATGTGACGGGTGGCCTTCAATTCATCTGCCAACACTTGCATGTACCCTTCGGTGGCAAACTTCGACACCGCATAAGCGCCCCAATAGGCCTTGCCCCGACGCCCTACGCCAGAGCTCGTCAGAATAATTGACGATGAGGTTGCCTGCGTTAGCAGCGGCATCAGTGCGCGGGTGAGTAAAAAAGTAGATGAGACATTAACCTGAATGACTTCTTGCCAACTTGCGGGTGAGGTCTGTGCTAACAAGCGGCGCTCTCCGAGCACACTCGCATTATGAACTAGCCCGTCTAAGATGATGTCCGCTGCGGTCAGTTGCTCAGCAAGGGCTTCGTAGCGAGTCGGGTCATGGGTAGTCAGGTCGAGTGGAATGATGCCGGCTTCGCGGCCTCCCGCGCGCAGAATTTCATCGTAAACAGTCTCGAGCTTTCCCTCATTCCGACCTAAGAGGAGCACCTCGGCGCCGACCTTCGCGCAGGCCAGTGCGACTGCGCGTCCAATGCCGTCGCTTGCTCCGGTGACCAGTATCGTTTTGTCCGCTAGCTCAGTATCGGAGGGTTGCCATTGCGGGGGTAAAAAGCTCATTGCAACAGGGTCTCAATTATTTGTGATAGTTCGATGCTGCTGTGAGCAGTCGCATCGGCTCCCCATGTAGTTGCCGATTCCCCGGGAGCAAGGTAGCCATAAGCGGCAGCGATCGTCGTGCAACCCGCCGCGCTGCCGGCCTCAATGTCACGACGGTGATCACCGATAAACACGGTGCGATCGGGCGGGCAGTCGAGTCGACTGCAAGCCAGTATGAGGGATTCGGGATGGGGTTTAGGATCGCTTACATCATCTGGTGTGATGACGATATCGGCGGGCGGTTCAAAGGCCATTTTTTCCATCAGCGGATGCGCAAAGCGCGCCACTTTATTGGTAACGACTCCCCACTTGATCCCGGCGGAGGCCAGCACTGAGACGAGTGCGCGAAGTCCCGGATAGGGTTCGCTGTGTTGCCCCAGTTCTTTTTCGTACTCGTCCAGAAAACGCTGACGCCAATTCTCGAAGGTGGGGTCGGCAGTCGTCATGCCCAGTGCCGTGGCCACCATACCAATGGCGCCATCCGACACACTACCGCGAATGGTTTCAGGTGCGATGGCAGGTAAGCCTGCCGCACGTCTGAGCTGCAAGCCAATCGCGACAAATTCGGGCGCGGTATCGATTAAGGTACCATCAAGGTCAAACAGCACGGCGAGTGGCCCAGTGCCTGTCATGGCTTGCGTGCCCGAATGAGATAATTAACCGATACATCGTCTGGGGTGAGGCGATAGTGCTGCGTGATGGGATTGTAAGTCATACCCACCATCTCCTGCATATCCAATCCGGCTTCCCGTATCCAGCGTGCCAATTCTGAAGGTTTAATGAACTTGGCGTATTCGTGAGTGCCTTTGGGGAGCAGGTTCAGTACATACTCCGCGCCCACAATGGCAAACAGGAACGCTTTTGGATTGCGATTAATTGTCGAAAAATATAAATCGCCGCCGGGTCGACACAAGTCAGCGCAGGCTTGTATGACGGTTGAGGGGTCAGGCACGTGTTCTAGCATCTCTAGGCAGGTCACCACGTCAAACTCTCCCGCGCGCACTTCAGCCAATGCCTCGGCGGTGCTGAGTTGGTAGGTGACATCCACGCCGCTCTCTAATTGATGTAAGCGCGCAACCGATAAGGGTGCCTCGCCCATATCGATGCCGGTCACAGAGGCGCCTCGATGCGCCAGCGCTTCGCACAACAACCCGCCGCCGCAGCCGACATCCAGTACGTTTTTGTCTCGTACATCGGCCCGCTCATCAATCCAGCCTGCGCGTAGAGGGTTAATGTCATGCAATGGTTTGAATTCGCTATTGGGATCCCACCATCGTGAAGCCAGTTTTTCGAATTTGGCAATTTCGTCGTAATCAACATTGTCAGGGGTAGACATAAGGCTAAGACTCCAGTGTCTTGCGAAAGGCGCCGAGTTGTTGAGACCATCGCTCGGCTCGCGTCATCAGGTCAGTGTAGTCCAGTGTCAGCAGGTGGCCGTCTTGAATGAGGGGGTTGCCAGCAACCCAGCTCCAGGAAACCTCCTGGCCACTGGTGGCATAGACCAGACTTGATGCCAGGTTATGGTGCGGTGAGAGCGGCAATGAAGAGAGATTAATCGCGATGAGATCCGCCACTTTGCCCGGTTCGATGCTGCCAAGCAGATCCTCTTTTCCCAGCGCCCTAGCCCCGGCCAATGTCGCCATTTCCAGGGCTGTCCACGCATCGACCGCTTTGGGGTCGCCATGCTGCGTCTTGCCAATCAATGACGCGGTCTGCATTTCAGTCAGCATACTGAGTCGATTACTACTGGCCGCACCATCCGTTCCCAGCGCGACATTAATGCCGCGATCGAGGAGTCTTTGAACCGGGCAGATACCCACGCCAAGCTTCAGGTTTGAACGGGGACAGTGCACCACGTGGGCGCCATATTTGGCGACCGTATCCATGTCTTGTTCGCCCAAGGCCGTCATGTGCACACACTGTGTTCGTGGACCTAATAATCCAAGACGTTCCAGCAGATCAACGGGACGAACGCCGGTGCGCTCGACCGCATTGAGCACCTCTTCGCGACTCTCGTGTAAGTGAATTTGTATCGAGGCCTCCAGTTCGTCGGCTAACACGGCCACCTTGGCCAGCGTTTCTTCTTTCACCATGTAGGTAGAGTGGGGACCAAAACCGATATCAATACGATCGTGATCCCGATAGGTATCCCGCAGCGCTAATCCGCGATTAATCCCTTCCTCGGCATTTCGTGCCCATCCGGTTTCAACATCGATGACCGGAAAGGTGAGGAGAGCACGTAAGCCCGCGCGATCAATGGATGAGGCGGTCACTTCAGGAAAGAAATATTGATCCGCTAGTGTTGTGGTGCCCCCTAGCAGTAAATCGGCGAGAGCGAGATCGGAACCGTCACGGACAAAATCGGGGCTGATAAACTGGCGCTCAGTAGGCCATATGTAGTCTTGGAGCCATGTCATGAGCGATAAGTCATCGGCATAACCACGCAGTAACGACATGGCCGCGTGACAATGCAGATTGATGAGCCCAGGCATGAGTGCACAGCCCGGCAAAGGCTGGTGCTTGGCGTCGAGTAAAAGCGCCTCTGCTCGCGGCACAATAGCAGCGATTTTACCCCCCTTGAGGGCAACGCTGTGGTGCGAAAGCACCTGGCGTCGCGGCATAATGGGGACGACATGATCGGGGTGCAAAACAGTATCAAAGCCGGACATAGGAGCTCCTTTTTCCGCTGAGAAGTATACCCTGATGTGTGGCGATTCAGTGGCGCCTCTCAGGCCCTTAAGATTCGCTCTGAAGCCGGTTATTGGGTACACTGTCCTCTACAGATGGGGGTCGCTCTTGGCTCTCTCATTACGCCCAATTGAGTAGGCCGAATGGCAGAAAATACGCAAGAAATGGCTCGGGAAATTCTCCCGGTCAAAATCGAGGATGAGCTGAAGCAGTCCTATATGGATTACGCCATGAGCGTGATTGTGGGACGGGCGCTACCCGATGTCCGAGATGGCCTCAAGCCGGTCCACCGGCGCGTTTTATTCGCGATGAACGAGCTCAATAACGACTGGAATAAAGCGTATAAAAAGTCGGCGCGGGTTGTCGGTGATGTTATCGGTAAATATCATCCTCATGGTGACTCTGCGGTTTATGACACGATTGTGCGGATGGCGCAGGACTTTTCACTGCGCTACACCTTAGTCGATGGGCAGGGCAACTTTGGGTCAATCGACGGCGACTCTGCCGCTGCCATGCGTTACACCGAAATCCGCATGTCGAAAATTGCCCATTCGCTGCTCGCGGATCTCGAGAAAGAAACGGTCGATTTCGTCGACAATTACGACGGCACGGAACAAATCCCAGTCGTGTTGCCGACGCGCGTTCCCAATCTGCTGGTCAATGGCTCCTCGGGTATTGCCGTTGGTATGGCAACGAACATCCCCCCGCACAACTTACGAGAGGTGGTGGCGGGTTGTCTGGCAACCCTACAAGACCCAGACATCAGCATTGAAGCGCTGATGGAGTACATCCCCGGACCTGATTTCCCGACCGGCGCGCAAATTAACGGTCGAGCGGGCATTGTTCAGGCGTATCGCACTGGCCGTGGCCGTATTTATGTGCGGGCTAAGGCCGAGGTGATTTCGGATGAGTCCAAGGGCAAAGATACGATCATCATTCACGAGATCCCGTATCAGCTTAACAAAGCGCGCCTGATCGAACGTATCGCTGAATTGGTCAAGGAAAAGAAGCTCGAGGGAATTACTGAGCTACGTGACGAATCCGATAAAGACGGGTTACGCGTTGTGATTGAGCTACGTCGTGGCGAGGTCGGGGACGTGGTGCTGAACAACCTCTACGCGCAAACGCAGCTCCAGTCCGTCGTGGGTATCAACATGGTGGCGCTGGTGGACGGTGAGCCGAAGGTACTTAATTTAAAGCAGATGATAGAGGCGTTTGTCCGTCACCGAAGAGAGATTGTTACCCGGCGGACGGTGTATTTGTTGAAAAAGGCGCGGGAGCGAGGCCATGTCTTAGAGGGACTGGCGATTGCGTTAACGAATATCGATGAGATTATCGATTTGATCAAATCTTCGCCGACTTCTGCCGATGCGCGAGAGGGGCTGATGGCCCAGTCTTGGGTGCCCGGAGATGTGATGGCGATGCTGGAGCGCGCGGGTGCCGATGCGTGTCGTCCGGATGAATTGCCCGAGCAATACGGTGTGCTGGAGGGGCGATACCATTTGTCGCCCGTCCAAGCGCAGGCCATCCTCGATTTGCGTTTGCACCGCCTGACGGGGCTAGAGCACGAAAAGTTATTGCAAGAATATGCGGACAAGATCGCCGAAATTGCCGATTACCTGGATATCTTGGGTGATCCAGATCGCCTGAAACAAGTCATTCGGGAAGAGTTAGAGGCAGTCGTCGAGGAATTTGGAGATGAGCGTCGCACGCAAATTTCTGATTCTGCCCATGATCTAACCGTTGAGGATCTCATTACCGAAGAAGATCGTGTTGTGACCATTTCCCACGGCGGTTATGGGAAAACACAGTCTCTAACCGATTACCAAGCTCAGCGCAGGGGCGGGACGGGCAAAAGCGCCACGGCGGTCAAGGATGAGGATTTCATTGAACATTTGCTGATTGCCAGCACTCACGCGACGATCCTGTGTTTTTCCAATCTCGGCAAAGTGTATTGGTTGAAGGTCTTTCATATTCCTTTGGCGAGCCGCACTGCGAGAGGCCGGCCAATGGTTAATTTGCTGCCTCTGGACGAGGGTGAGCGCATTACGTCGATCCTACCGATAGAAGGCTATGAGACGGATCATTACCTCTTTATGGCAACGGCAAATGGTACGGTGAAGAAAACCGATATGAGTCTCTTCTCCCGTCAGCGTAGTGTCGGATTGCGAGCGATAGAGTTGGATCCTGACGACGTGCTCGTGGGCACGGCAGTCACCGATGGCAGTCAAGATATTATGCTTTTCTCGAGTGAGGGAAAGGTCGTGCGCTTTGCTGAGTCGAGCGTTCGGGCCATGGGCAGGACGGCCCGCGGGGTTCGGGGTATTCGTTTAGGTAGTGGTCATCGGCTGATTTCCCTAGTGGTGCCACAGGCGGGTAGTAAGATCTTAACGGTCAGTGAAAACGGCTACGGAAAACGCTCTGAAACCAGTGAGTTCCCTGTTAAGGGCCGCGGTACCAAAGGAGTCATCGGCATGACCACCTCAGATCGCAATGGTGCGCTTGTCGGTGCCGAGCAAGTCTGGGATGGCGACGAGATCATGCTGATCTCGAATCAAGGCACGGCAGTGCGTACCCGGATTGAAGAGGTCGGTGTTCAGGGACGCAACACGCAAGGTGTGCGGGTCATTCGTACTCGCGACGCAGAGGTGTTGGTCAGTGTCAGTCGAATTACAGAGGACGATATAGAAGCGCCTGATATCGCTGCATCCATGGTGGCAGATGTGCCCGTCAGTGGTGCAGTTGATTCTGAGGGGGAAGAGGACGCAACAGAGTGAGCCGTGCGCATAATTTTTGCGCTGGCCCCGCAGCGTTACCCCTAGCGGTATTGAACCGAGCCCAAGAAGAGATGACCGATTGGTTAGGTTTGGGGGTGTCGGTCATGGAGGTGAGTCACAGAAGTCGAGAGTTTGTGGCGGTGGCGAAGCACGCCGAAGCCACGCTTCGCCGGCTGCTAGCGATTTCAGATGACTATGCGGTCTTGTTTCTTCAGGGAGGCGCCACTGCACAGTTTTCTGCAGTACCGCTCAATTTAAGTGTTTCTGGTCAAGTGATTGATCAAGTCGTGACCGGCCAGTGGTCGAAAAAAGCCCACGCGGAAGGGGCGCGCTATTCTCCAGTCAATCTCGTTGCGAGCTCTGCGGATACCCAGTTTACGACGGTTCCCGAGGAGGCTGAGTGGCAACGAGACTCGTCGGCTGCTTACCTGCACTACTGTCCCAACGAGACGATTGGGGGTTTGGCGTTTTCCTCTGTGCCCGAGTCGGAGGTGCCATTGGTGGCTGATATGTCGTCTACGATTTTGTCTCAGCCTATCGATGTGAGCCGGTTTGGGGTGATCTATGCGGGGGCGCAAAAAAATATAGGCCCCGCGGGACTCACCGTGGTGATCGTGCGACGCGACTTATTGGGCCGCGCCCGCTCCGAGACGCCCTCAACCATGAACTGGCAGAATGCTGCCGATAACGATTCCATGCATAACACGCCACCCACCTTCGCCATTTATCTGGCGGGACTGGTGTTTGACTGGCTAGAGCAACTGGGGGGATTGACGGCCATAGAAGAGATCAATCGTCGCAAGGCGGGCAAGCTCTATGACTTGATTGATGCCAGTGATTTTTTTAGTAATCCCGTTGAGGTGAAGAGTCGATCGTTAATTAATGTGCCCTTTACCCTCGCAGACGCTGCGCTGGATGACGTGTTTTTACAAGAAGCCGAAGCGGCGCAATTACTGAATTTAAAGGGCCATCGATCGGTCGGTGGCATGAGAGCGAGCCTTTACAATGCGGTTGACGAGGCGTCGGTCGATGCGTTGTGCGATTTCTTGCGGCATTTTGAGCAGCGCCACGGATAATAAAGGCGGGTAAGGGGAAATGCTATGAGCCCTGAAGACGAGCTAGGCAAAATACGAGATCGTATCGATGACATCGATACGCAGTTGCTGGATTTGGTCAGTGCGCGAGCGCGTTGCGCACAGGAAGTAGCAGAGGTGAAATTAAAGACGGCTCGGCCGGGAGAGGAACGCCCCCAATTTTATCGGCCGGAGCGCGAGGCGCAGGTCTTACGCGCGATCCAGGAACGCAACCCGGGCCCACTTGCCAGTGATCACGTGGCGTCCATTTTCAGAGAGGTGATGTCCAGCTGTCTGGCGCTGGAGCAGCCGCTATCTGTTGCATTTCTGGGGCCAGAGGGCACCTACTCCCAGGCCGCCGCCTTAAAGCATTTTGGTCAGTCGGCCATTCCAGAAGGGCAGGCGAGTATTCACAAGGTATTTCGACAGGTTGAGGAGCGAGCCTGTGACTTTGGTGTGGTGCCGGTGGAAAACTCAACAGAGGGCATGGTGGGGCAAACCCTAGATTGCTTCCTCGAGTCGCCGCTGCAGATCAGTGGTGAAATCGAACTCCCTGTTGTGCATCACTTGCTGGCGGCAAAGGGGGTGTCCCTAGAGTCGCTGACATTAGTGATGGGACATGAGCAGGCCTTGGGTCAATGCCGTCAATGGTTGGACAGCCATTTGCCTCATGTTGCCCGAGAGGCGGTAGCCAGTAACGGTGAAGCGGCGCGCAGAGCGAGCCAGTCGAACGATACGGCGGCGATTGCCGGGGAGCTTGCTGAGACACTCTATGGACTGGCTCAACTGGCGAGTGCGATTCAGGACAGTTCTAACAACACCACCCGATTTTTAGTCTTGGGTCGAGAGACGGTGCCGCCGAGCGGTCACGATAAAACGTCTTTGCTGGTTTCTGCCCGTAACCGTCCTGGCGCCTTGTTGGGCTTGCTTAAGCCTTTCGAGGACCGGGGGGTCAGCCTGACCCGAATCGATTCGCGACCCTCCAAAACAGAAAAATGGACTTATGTCTTTTACATCGAATGCGAAGGACACCTTGGAGACACTGTTTTGTCAGAGGTAGTGGCCCAAATTGAAGAGCATTCGATCATGCTGAAGAAACTGGGTTCTTACCCTCGGGCACCGATTTGACCTCCTCTGTTGATCAGGACCCAGTCGTCGCATTCTTGGGGTTGGGTCTGATATCGGGCTCTCTTGCCGGTGCGCTGAAGGCGTCAAACTGGGGCGCGGAAATCATTGCATGGGGGCCTCGGGCGCCGTCCTTAGAGCGTGGGCAGGCACTGGGAGTGATCGATCGATTCTCACTAGATTTAGCGCAGGTGATTGACCAGGCCGATCTCATTGTCATCGGTGCGCCGCCCGTTGCCACGGCAAAGTTGTTACCCGAAGTCCTAGCTCATGCGGCTCAAGGGAAACAGCCTGTGGTCACGGATATGTCCAGTATCAAGGGCAGTATTGTTGATGCGGCCCACCCTTTTTATCCAAGGTTTGTCCCGGGGCATCCTATTGCGGGGAGCGAACATAGTGGTGTTCAGGCGGCTAACAGCGGTCTTTTTCAAGGGCGAGAGGTTGTTTTGACCCCCGTGGAAGGCACCGAGCCGACGGCGATCGCCGCGGTCGAGGCGCTCTGGGTGACCGCGGGTGCGCGGGTCACGCAGATGTCGGTGGCCGATCATGATGCGGCATTAGCCGCCAGTAGCCATGTGCCGCATATGGTGGCGTATGCCCTAACCGCGATGCTGAGTAGTCATCCGTTACACCCCATGAAACATGGCGGTGGCGCGCTGCGAGATATGACTCGCATAGCCGGCTCTGATCCCGTGATGTGGCGTGACATTGCGCTGACCAACCGGGACGCTATCTTGAGCGCAATGGACGCGGTCTCGATCGAACATGACCGTTTAAGAGCACTCATTGCAGAGGGCGATGGGCCCGCTTTGGAGGCATTGTTTAGCGACTGCCGTGGCGTGCGTCGCGAGCATGATGCGATTCTGAACCCCATTCCCAAGAACGAGGAGCCCTCCGCGTAATGCAGTTTTCCCTGACGCCAGGTGGCAAGCTCACAGGACGTATTCGTGTGCCAGGTGACAAATCGATGTCGCATCGCTCGATTATGCTCGGCGCCATTGCTGAGGGTCGTACTTCAGTGAGCGGATTCCTAGAAGGCGAAGATGCCCTGGCGACCCTATCGGCCTTTCGCGCGATGGGGGTCGATATCAGTGATCCTCAATCGGGTCGACTGACGATTGAGGGGGTGGGCCTGCGAGGCCTTCAAGCACCTAAGCAGACGTTGGATCTCGGTAATTCGGGCACCAGTATTCGGCTAATGTCGGGGCTGTTGGCGGGACAGTCGTTTGATACGGTGCTGACAGGCGACGAGTCACTGATGCGCCGCCCCATGGGTAGGATCATTACCCCGCTGACCCAAATGGGCGCGTCGATCGATGCGCGCGAGGGATGCCCGCCATTGACGATTCGGGGTCGGGGGTCTTTGACTGGTATTCATTACGATTTGCCGGTTGCCAGTGCGCAAGTGAAGTCCAGCGTGTTACTTGCCGGATTATATGCATCAGGTCGCACCAGTGTGACTGAACCCGCTCC
>CAJQKG010000047.1 GCA_905478845.1 uncultured Luminiphilus sp. | reverse complement strand
GCTTTGGTGAGGCTTACTGGAGTCTTGCGAATTTAAAGACCCTCCGCTTTTCTGAGCAGGACATTGCAAATATGCACCGCCAAGTCACGCGAGAGGATCTTGAACTCAGTAGCCGAGTGCAGTTTCACTTTGCGTTAGGGAAAGCCGCTGAAGATACGGGCGATTATACGACGTCATTTGATCACTACGATAAAGGCAACGCGCTTCATCGCTCGACGCTGAACTATCAGCACGCCCAGAATAATCGCCGTGTTAACCGCATGAAGACCCAATTTACCGAGTCATTTTTTCGTCAGCGGGCTGGCATGGGATGCCCTGATGACAGCCCTATTTTTATTGTGGGCATGCCGAGAGCGGGATCAACGCTACTAGAGCAGATTTTGGCGAGCCATTCGCAAGTAGAGGGCACCACCGAATTACCCGACATCATCACTTTGGCAAAAGAGCTGCGCGCGCAAGCCAATGAAGACGAGATGGGCGCTTACGACGGCGTATTAGCCAGAATGAGTGCCACAGAACTCCTTGATGCTGGGCAAACCTATCTTGAGCGCACTCGCATTCATCGCAAGACGCACAGCCCTTATTTTATCGATAAGATGCCCAACAACTTCTTACATATCGGCTTGATACAGGCGTGCTTGCCCAATGCCAAGATCATTGATGCACGTCGGCACCCATTGGGCTGCTGCTTTTCAAATTTTAAGCAATATTTCGCAAGAGGTCAGAGCTTTAGCTATTCCTTAGCTGATGTAGGGCATTTTTATCGAGATTATGTCGAATTAATGGATCACTATGACGCGGTATTGCCTGGCCGAGTGCATCGCGTGATCTACGAGCGCCTGGTCGATGATGTTGAGACAGAAGTGCGCTCAGCGCTGGAGTACTGCGGGCTGCCTTTTGAGGAGAGCTGCCTGCGTTTCTTTGAAAACAAGCGCCCCGTGCGGACAGCCAGCTCGGAGCAAGTGCGACAGCCGATTTACCAAGACGGGCTTGAGCAATGGCGGTTTTATGAGCCTCATCTAGCACCGTTGAAAGCAGCGTTAGGCGATGTGCTGACTGCGTACCCCTCGGCGCCCCAATTTCAGTAGCGTCCGCCATAGTCCAGGCTACCTTGCGGGCATGTTTCGGGCACGTTTCGGGCACTTTGGGGCACTTTTGGGGCACTTTGCGGGTACTTTGCGGGTAGCAAAAAGCGGTCAAAAATAGTAACTTGACCTTGGTTCATGGCGGGTCTTTTTCTCGAGACCGCGCTTTTTAAGAAGTGAATGTAACTACTGGAGCCCAGTTATTATGTCGAATTTCCCCCGATCCTCACGAAATGGCCCAGCGCGATTTATGCGCACACCGCTGGTGGCCGCCTTAATCGCTGCAAGCCCCGGCTTGTACGCTCAGGCCCTTGAAGAAGTGGTCGTGACCGCTCAGAAGCGGGCTCAAAACCTACAAGACGTGCCGATTAGTATCGAGACGCTGAGCACCCAGAAAATTGCCGAGCTGGGTATTCAAGACTTTAACGATTACGCACGGATGCTCCCGAGTATCTCTGTCCAACCACCGGCGGCAGGTGGTGTCGGATTTTTTAATGTCTACATGCGCGGCGTTACGACGGGGCGAGACGGACAGGCAACGACTTCGCAGCCGAGTGTAGGCATGTACCTCGACGAGCAGCCCATCACCACAATTCAGGGCGCACTTGACATTCACATGTACGACATCGCTCGAATCGAGGCGCTGTCTGGCCCACAGGGCACTTTATATGGTGCGAGCTCGCAGTCGGGCACGATCCGTATTATCACCAACAAGCCTGACCCCAGCGGGTTCT
Source organism: uncultured Luminiphilus sp. (assembly GCA_905478845.1). Taxonomy (GTDB): domain Bacteria; phylum Pseudomonadota; class Gammaproteobacteria; order Pseudomonadales; family Halieaceae; genus Luminiphilus. The sequence goes on along the minus strand of CAJQKG010000047.1, from coordinate 3,205 downwards.
CCGCAGGCTATGGTTTAGAGGGCAACAGTGTCGACGGTAATGACACCGGCTATACCGCTGAAGGTTTTATCAACGCGCCTGTCGGCGAGAACGCAGCCATTCGCCTGGTAGCGTGGATGCGCGAAGATGCGGGTTGGATCGATAATAAGCGCGGTACCCGAACCTTTCCTGGTCTGGCCTCGACCACGGCTGACGACATTACTCTAGACAATGCGGCGGTAGCGAAGGACGACTACAACACGGTCGAAACCCAAGGTGCCCGTTTGTCTATGTTGATTAACCTCAACGATGACTGGTCAATCACCCCGACGGTGCAGTACCAGAAGCAAGAGGGTAAAGGCTCTTGGGGCGAGGATCTGAGTGATTTTGTCGATGGTGACAGCGCCGTCACACACTTTAAAGATGAGTTCACGGATGACGAATGGTATCAGGTAGGCCTGACGGTTGAAGGCAAGATCAGTAACTTCGACGTGGTCTATGCGGGTGCTTATTTGGATCGTGAAGTGGATGGGTCTTTTGATTATTCCGATTATTCATATTGGTACGACACCGTCTATACAACGGGCTACTACGCAGATTTACACTTTTTAAATAATGGTGATCGGTCGGCTCCGAACCAGTTCTTTGCCGACGCAGGCACCCGCATTATGCCGGGCGCTCGTTTTGTGAACGATGATGGCTACGAGAAAACCAGCCACGAATTGCGCATCAGCTCACCGCAAGATCGTCGAGTACGATTTCAGGTGGGTTTCTTCTACCAAAAGCAGGAGCATGATTTCCAGCAGCGTTGGCTGGTCGAGGGGCTTGCTGAGTCGATGTGGCCGAACCAAGGTGCGAGCCCAGAGTTTAAAGATATTGTCTACGTGAATAGTCTCTTCCGGGAAGACGAAGACGAGGCTTATTTTGGTAGTGTGAGCTTTGACATTACAGAACGTCTAGAAGCGACCGTGGGCGCCCGCTACTTCAAGCCAGAGGTGTCGGTTGAGGGCTTTTATGGATTTGGCCTCGGTTTTAATGGTGTGTGGTCCGGCACTGGAGAGGCACAGTGTCCTACTCAGGATGACTGGAGAGGCAAGCCTTGCAAGAATGTTGATAAGGGGATTTCAGAGAGCGATTCTGTTTATCGCGCCAACCTGACGTGGAAGGTGACCGACGACCATATGATTTATGGTACCTGGTCAGAGGGCTATCGTCCTGGTGGGATTAACCGGAAGCCGAGTGCGGGCGAGTATGTGTCAGACTTTCTGACTAACTATGAGCTGGGCTGGAAGACGACTTGGGCAGATGGCCGATTCCAATTCAACGGCGCGGCATTCATGCAAGAATGGGAGGACTTCCAGGTATCCTTTGTTGGCGCCAATGCCATCACGCAGGTTGATAATGGTCCGACTGCTGACGTCAATGGCATCGAAAGCCAGATTCAATGGTTGCCGGTGGATTCACTGAATATCTCAGCATCGGTGATGTTCCTCGATAGTGAGTTAAAGGACGCCTACTGCGCGGGGTGTGAATCAGATGGGGGTGCCTGGGCGCCAGCTGGCACTCAGCTCCCTATCGCCGCTGAGTTCAAAGGTAATTTGGTAGCGCGGTATAGCTTCAACCTCGCTGGTTTTGACGCGCATCTTCAAGGTGCTATCTCTCATGAAGGTAAACGTAACTCGGATCTCCGAGTCGCAGACAACTTGGTGAAGGGTGAGATTCCCGCCAATACCTTTATGGATGTCGCTGCGGGTATTCGTAACGATCAGTACGCGGTTGAGTTATACGTGAGCAACCTCACTGATGAGGATGCTGCTCTCTACTACACTTCGCAATGCGCGACCGGCACCTGTGGTACGCAGAACTATGGTGTAAGAGCGCGGCCTAGGACAATCGGTATTCGTTGGTCGCAAGAGTTCTAAGCCTGCGAGGCAAGGTGAGCACCAGAAACGGCCACATTATGTGGCCGTTTTTTTATGTCTGATATCGATCAGTGCGCGATGAACGCGTGTGGCGCAGGGTGTGTCAGTGCTCGCGCCGCTGGCTGCGTCGCCGCCTGCCGGTAGTCTCTGAGTTAGCTGATTGCTCATCTTGCGTGGGCAGATTAGCCCAAGGGATACCCAGCGCGTCATTCATCGCGTGTGCGTCGAATGGACGAGGGGCAGTGGTGGTTAAGGCGGTGACCATGGCAGCGACATGTTCTGGCGTCGTACCGCAGCAACCCCCAATAATGGTTGCGCCAACATCCCGCGCAAACAGGGCATATTGCGCCATCAGATCAGGACTGCCATGAAAATGAATGGCACCGTCCATATACTGAGGAATACCGCAGTTGCCCTTCGCAACCACCGGCAGCGCAATACCCGACGCGACGATTCCCTGAGTGGAATCCAGGAGTTCAGCAGGGCCAATGCCACAATTTGATCCCAGCATATCGAGTTCAATATCCACTGCAAATTGCGCAAAGTCCATTGGTGTCACGCCCATCATGGAGCATCGCGCCGTATCAAAAGACAGTGTGGCGCAAACCGGTAGCCCGGTGGTCTTCGCCGCCTCGGTTGCTGCGGCGACCTCCTCTGTCGACGACATCGTTTCTATCCAGAGTACGTCTGCACCCCCGTCGGCTAGGGCAGTGGCTTGCTCACAAAAAACCTCGAAGGCTTGCCTATGATCTAGCATACCCATGGGCACAAATAATTCTCCAGTGGGCCCTATTGATCCCGCTACCAAGGTTTTTCGACCGGTGGCGGCAAAGTGGCGCTGAGTTGCCTCGCTCGCAAGTTGAGCGGCAGCAATATTGAGCTCCGCGACGCGGTGCTCCGAGGCATGCAGCTTGAGCCGCAGTGCATTGCCACCAAAGCTGTTGGTCAAAATCAGGTCGGCGCCGGCATCAAGAAACGCATCGTGTAAGGCAGAGACTTCTTCCGGTTTTTCTAAACACCATAGTTCGGGTGGATAGCCGGCTTCCAGACCTCGACCAAAAAAGTTTGATCCGGTTGCGCCGTCGGCAACGCACCAGCCTTTATCAGCAATTAGATCTGCAACAGGGTTGCGGCCACCCATGGTGACTCCTTAGTCGGTCGGTCATCGAGAGGCCATATGATAAACCGAAACCACCGAGGCGGTGGCGTGCTAATTGCTGATAGATTCTCGTTTTGAGCCGGTGAACGAGCCGATGAGTGGAGAGGGAGGCGAGAACATTGCGTCTAGATGAGCGCACGATAAG
>CAJQKG010000046.1 GCA_905478845.1 uncultured Luminiphilus sp. | reverse complement strand
GCGATTTGGCCGGCACTGGGTAACGCTCGGAATTCAGGTAACTCTGATAAGGCAATATTGATGCGCAGTGAGGCAGATTCCTGTCGAAAAGCCCGAATATCACGCGCAAAATCATCTGATAAATGCGTGTCACCCAATAGATTGAGCAACGTGCGCTTAGGATCTGTATTAGCAGCGATGATGGGCGCGGCAATCAATTCGCCTGTTGCTAGCGTCACACCGGTCACATGTCCTGCTGCGACTTCAATCCGCGCCACCGCCGCATCGGTGCGAATCTCAACGCCTTTGGCCCGTGCCGAGTGGGCCATCGCTTGAGTAATACTGCCCATACCGCCTTTCACAATACCCCAGGCGCCTGCCTGACCATTGATCTCTCCAACCGCATGATGAAGCATGGCCAAGCTCGCTCCCGGCTGGCTCAGGGGCGCATAGTTCGCCGGCATGATATGCGCTGCCACCATCGCTTTGACTTTGGCGCTCTCAAACCAACGATCAATGATGGTCTCCGGTGCGCCGACAAAAAACTGCATCAGGCGCCATCGCGTTTCGGCGTCGAGCCGGAATACGTCCACACCCAGCTTCATGACAGAAATCAAATCACTGATGCCTTGATCCCCTAGCTTAGGTGGCTCAGTCAGCCATTGTTTCGATAATAATGTCCCCACCTGCGCTACCGTCTCTTCGAATGCACGATAAGCGGCATAGTCGGATGCGGAGAATTTTTTGAATTCGTTTGCGTTGCGCTGATCGTCGTCTGTGAGTAATAAATAATCCCCTGATGAATCGATATATAGCGCGTTCTGAAGGGGGATTGGCTCATAACCGTAATGCGCGAGATTAAGGTCTTTAATCACCTCGGGGCGCAACAGGCTCACGACATAAGAAAAAGTAGAATTCCGATAGCCAGGGTGAAACTCTGCAGTCACCGCAGCACCGCCTACGACCCCTCGCTGTTCGAGGACGCAGACACGGAGTCCCGCCAACGCCAAGTAGTTGGCTGTGGTCAGACCATTATGACCGGCACCAATAATAATCGCGTCATATTTACTCATGCCGTGAACCTGCGGTGTGATCCCGAAATACGTGATTGTACAGACTCATCAGTAAGGCGCTGACACCGCTACTCGGTTGGGCCACCGCTGGCCCTGTCAGCTCACAATAGAAAGACTGATATACGAGGGGAGGACGCTCCTATAGGCCCCGGTGTGGATCTGTGGCAAAGACCCCTCATCACGGCGTTAAAAGAGCCTAGAGCTCCGCTTTTATAAATGGATCGTGACCGTCGGAACCTGTGAGGCGCGCAGTAAGTCATTGGTCCTACTGCCGAGAATGAGGCTACGCCAAGGCGATCGACTGTAGGCCCCCATCACGAGCAGATCGGCCTCCCGCTCACCGATCGCGCGGGTAATCTCTTGTTCAGGATCACCGGGTAGATACGCCGTTTCGACCGTAAAGCCGGCGGTATTTAACGTATTCTTCGCCCACTGCAGGTGCTTATCGGCATCCGTGGCGCGTTTACCCGACATGATGACGTGTACCGGAATATCATTAAGTGTCGGATTTTTCGCGATCAGCTCGACGCATCGCCGCGTCATGCGTTTCCCATCATAAGCAATCAACGCACGACGAGGTTCTATAAATTCACCTGCCACCGTGAGTATGGGGCGTCGCACTTGTCGACTGATCATTTCTACATGGCGCCCAAGATCTCTGCGTGTGTGCGCTGCTGATTCGCCGCGTCGACCTAACACATACAGCGCAACATCCTGCTGCTGCTCTTCCAGCGTACTCAGTAATTGGCCATACCGTTGCCGGGTATCCACCGAGATCGACTCATTAGCCTCACATCGCTGTCTCAGGCCATTCAAAAATACGCGACCACGATCGCGTACTTGCCGAGCACGTGTGCCCTCTTCTTCAGTCAGCTGATTAAGTAAGTTCTCTTGCGCATCAACACCGATCGCACCACTGTGATCAGTACTGGCTGATATTTCTTGATGTCGATCAATGATGTGTAGCAGCTCGAGTGGCAATACCAGCTTTCGGGCCGCCCATGCGGCATAGTCCGCCACATAGTCGGCATAAGGCGACTGATCCACACAGGCGAGAATTTTTCTTGGCTTCAGCATCACAAAATCTCAGTGGGGCAGCAGCAAGTCTGCTGGCTCGTCTTTATCATGCAGCGCAAATCGATCCACCATCGTCGCACTGGCTTCATTGAGTCCGAGCACCTCCACCTCCGTGCCCTCGCGCCGAAATTTCATCACCACTTTATCAAGTGCACTCACTGCAGTGATATCCCAGAAATGCGCGCGCGAGACATCAATGCGCACGGTTTCAATCACTTCCTGAAAATCAAAGGATTGGACGAAGCGATCGGCGCTGGCAAAAAAGACTTGCCCCAAAATGGTGTAATTTCGAATTCTGCCCTCGTCTTCAGAGCGGGAACTGATCGACAAGATACGACCCACTTTATGGGCAAAGAAGAAGCCGGATAGCAAGACACCTGACAGCACGCCCTGCGCCAAGTCATGGGTCGATACCGTCACTATTACCGTGACGATCATCACCATACTGGAACTGGTTGGATGACTGCGCAGGTTGCGAATAGAGTCCCAATTAAAAGTCCCCACCGACACCATGATCATCACAGCGACCAACGCCGCCATCGGAATACGACTCACCCAATCACCTAAAAACATCAGAAGTGCTAGCAGAAAGACGCCGGCGCTGAGTGTCGACAGTCGACCACGACCTCCCGATTTAATATTGATCACCGATTGGCCGATCATCGCACAACCCGCCATGCCCCCCATGAAACCCGAGGCAATGTTGGCAACCCCTTGCCCCACACATTCGCGGCTTTTGTCACTATTGGTATCGGTTAAATCATCAACGATCGTCGCCGTCATCAGCGACTCCAACAGTCCCACCACCATTAGCGTCAGGCTATAGGGAAAAATAATACTGAGTGTCTCTAGCGTCAGTGGGAGATTGGGAATCAACAGTACTGGGGGAGTCGTGGGCAAATCGCCCATGTCACCGACCGTTCGAACATCAATACCCACTACCACGGAAATGATTGTCAATATGATGATCGCAATGAGTGGCGAGGGCACTGCTTTCGTCAAAAGGGGCAGCCCATAGATAATGCCGAGTCCGGCGGCCGTCATGGCATAGACCGGCCAGGGCACGTCAATCAACTCAGGCAGCTGCGCCATAAAAATAAGAATCGCCAGTGCGTTAACAAAGCCCGTCACTACTGATCGCGAGACAAAGCGCATCAGCTCTCCCAACCGAATCCAGCCCGCAATAATTTGCAATACGCCGGTTAGCACGGTGGCCGCAAAGAGATACTCCAGTCCATGATCCTTGACCAAGGTCACCATCAGGAGCGCCATCGCACCAGTTGCCGCTGAGATCATCCCCGGCCGCCCTCCCGTAAAGGCGATCACGACCGCAATACAGAAGGAGGCGTAAAGACCGACTTTGGGGTCGACACCGGCAATAATGGAAAAAGCGATGGCCTCAGGAATCAATGCTAGCGCGACAACCAAGCCCGCCAACAAATCACTGCGAATGTTTGAGAACCATTCCTGGCGAATTGTATTCATCAATGTTTGGGGCTCCGGTCGAGGCGAGAGGAAAGAATGCCCTCGGATACGGCGATGGGGTTTGAATGGATCGCCTAGGGTATGCGATATAGCGTGGAGACCGCCAGCAGATATCAGGCCAAATCCGACCACCTATGATGGCCCATCACCATCAGTGAATGGTGTGCGGGCAGAGACGATTTACTCAGGCAATGAACGGTGTACAGTGGGCTTTTAGCGCCTGAGTGTACCGGATGACATCTCTCTATCATTGCCACTGCCCCTGCAAAACGAATCAGTTTGCTATCACTGGCGCGCCCATGACCCGTTTTTTCTGTCATTGCACGATCTGCCAGGAAAAGTATCAAGCGCCCTATGCAGACGTCGTTTTATTTCCCTTAGGGGGTTTGACCTTACCCGAAAGTCATTCGATCAGCTTTGGCCAATACAAGCGGTTCGGTGCGATTGATCGAGGTGTGTGCACGCAGTGCCATCAACCCGCCATCGCGAAAGCGGGAGAAGGTGCTAAGGGGCTCGCGTTCATTGCAGCGCACAACATTGCCAATCCAGAGTCGTTGCCAGCAGCGAGCATGCATATCTTTTATGGAACGCGAGTCGAGGATGCCGAGGATTCGCTCCCCAAGTACCGTCATTACCTTTCGAGCCAATTTGCCTTTCTGAAAGTGCTGCTCACCCGTCGCCGCACGTAGCGCCCATGCACCCGATATCCCTTAGCACCTGATTGTCATAGAAATCGGTGCGTAACCAGTAATCTCCTCCATCACTCCCTGCGTAACTATCGGCATCAGAATCGACTGCTGAGCCTCGCGGTTAGCCAAAGGGGCGCAGTAGACAACTCCTTTCCATTATTCGGGCGACAGCGCCCCCTGAGACATCATCATGACCGATCACACCCCACAAAATTTTGGCTTCGGCACCCAAATTCGAAAATCGCCTTTTTTTGATGCGACGGTTCGCTGGGGGGCCGTCGATTTCTCGGTTTATAACCACATGTACATTCCCAGATCGTTCGGCGACCCGGAGGAAAACTTCTGGAATCTGGTGAATCACGCCATTTTATGTGACGTTGCGGTCGAGCGGCAGGTCGAAATATCAGGGCCTGATGCGGCGCAGTTCACGCAATTGCTAACCCCTCGCAATCTGTCCCAATGCGCTGTTGGACAGTGCAAATATGTACTGATCACCAATGCTGACGGCGGCATCCTCAATGACCCAGTCCTCCTGCGCCTGGAAGAGAATCGTTTCTGGTTATCCCTCGCCGATAGCGACATTTTATTGTGGGCCCAGGGCGTCGCCAGTCATGCCGGGCTCGATGTGTCGATCCGCGAGCCCGATGTCTCACCCCTGCAACTACAAGGGCCTCGATCCGGCGACATCATGGCTGCGCTGTTCGGCGAATCCATTAGAGACCTGAAATATTATTGGCTGGGAAAATTCGAACTGGATGGTATTCCACTCATTATCTCTCGTACCGGCTGGTCCAGCGAGTTGGGCTACGAGATCTATCTCTGTGACGGTCAGCAGGGGTCTGCGTTATGGGAAAAAATCATGGCGGCCGGCGAGCCACTGGGGCTGCGACCCGGTCATACCTCAACGATCAGGCGAATTGAGGGCGGCATGCTGTCCTATCAAGCGGATATGACGGCAGCGAATAATCCCTATGAACTGGGTCTCGATCGATTGGTCGACCTCGATATGGAGGCCGATTTTATCGGTAAAGACGCGCTGCGAAGCATTCAACAATCAGGCGTGAAACAGCGGCAAGTCGGTTTGATCCTCAACGGGGCGGCCTTATCAGGACCGAATACAGCCTATTGGCCGCTGCGGGCTGGAGATCAGGTCGTAGGCCGAATCACCTCAGCGGTCTACTCTCCCCGACTCGAGCAAAACATTGCGCTGGCGATGGTAGCCGATGACTACAGCGTCTTAGGCACGCAGCTTGAGGCTGATCTTTCCAATGAAGTAAGGGAAGTAACGGTAGTCGAGAAACCCTTCTTCGATCCTAAAAAGGCGATCGCAGCGTCGACGCAGCCGGCCTAATTGCCTGATTAAGGCTCCCATTCGATAGACGCTTATCTAGGATCGTGTCGAGACAGGCACTCCCCGCAATCCGATCGGGCGCGTTGTGGGATGACGTGACAATTCGACCACCGGGTTCAACGCGATTGGCATCTTTGTCGCAGCTCAGTTTTTAGGATTTTACCCGTAGACGTTTTAGGCAGCGCACCAAAGATAATGCGCTTCGGACGCTTGAAACCTGCTAAATGGGATCGCGCATGGGCCATTAAATCGGCCTCCGTCGCCTGAGCACCCTCTGCTAGTTCGACAAAAGCGCAAGGCACCTCGCCCCATTTCTCATCAGGCATGGCTACGACTGCCACGCACTCTACCGCCGAGTGAGAGTAGAGGGCATTTTCGACCTCGATCGACGAAATATTCTCTCCACCCGAAATAATAATGTCTTTCGAGCGATCTTTAATTTCAATATACCCATCAGGGTGTTGCACCGCGAGGTCGCCAGACCAAAACCACCCGCCCCGAAAAGCATCAACCGTCGCGTCGGGCTGCTTCAGGTAGCCTTTCATCACAATATTGCCCCTAAAGGCCACCTCGCCCTGGGTTTCACCATCCCACGGCACTCTTTGTTGAGAATCAGGATCCAGCACCACGACCTCCTCTTGTAACTCATAGGCCACACCTTGACGCGCTTTTAACCGCGCCTGCTCCGCCATCGGCAAGCTCGCCCAGGTCGCTTTCTCAGCACAAACCACCGCGGGGCCATACACCTCCGTTAAGCCATAAACGTGTGTAATGCTAATGCCCATCTCTTCCATAGCGGTAATAACCTGGGGAGGCGGTGGCGCTGCCGCTGTCATCATGCGGATTTTTTGACTGAAGGCGCGTTGATCATGGGGATCCGCATTCGCGATCATCGACATAATGATCGGCGCGCCACAGAGATGACTCACTTCATGCGCTGCAAAGGCATCATAAATCGCTCCCGCACTCGGGCTACGAAGAAAGATATGGGTCCCAGCGAGCAGCGTAATCGTCCAAGGAAAACACCAACCATTGCAGTGAAACAGCGGCAAAGTCCATAAGTAGCGTGGATGATGAGGCATCTCCCAGGTAATCGCGTTGTTCACCGCATTGGTCCAAGCGCCTCGATGCGAGTACACCACTCCCTTCGGCTGCCCTGTCGTGCCCGAGGTGTAATTCAGTGACAGCGCATCCCACTCGTTGTCGGGCAAGGCGTAGGAAAAATCTGGAGACCCTTCGGCAATCAGCGCCTCATAAGTGAGCGCACCGATGCGCGCGCCGCCGGGCCCCTCGGCGTCTTCAATATCAATAATCAGCAGCGCTCTCTCGCTAAGTTGAACGGCTTCGCGGGCGATGTCAGAAAACTCGGTATCGACCAACA
>CAJQKG010000045.1 GCA_905478845.1 uncultured Luminiphilus sp. | reverse complement strand
GTCGCCGAGGGCGACATGGTCGTCCCGCTTTGGGCGGGTCCAACTGGGACCCCGCTGTGTTCGCCCATCCGGAACGGTTTGATATCGATCGATCTATGGCCAAACCGCATATGGGGTTTGGCTTTGGTCCCCATTTCTGTGCCGGTGCAGAACTCGCACGTATTGAGACGCGCATTGCCTTTGAGGAACTGTTAGGCCGTTTGGGAGAGATCACGTTAAACGAAGACGAGAGTGACCTGTCTCACTTGCCGAGCTTCGCCTCTCACGGGTATCGACAGGTCTCGTTGCGGTTTGTCCCACGATAAACCGCACACCATGCCCCCCCACAAAGGCGCATTAGCTGGCAGCAATAATTTGTGCCCTGTGTGAGACTTTTTCAGCGTGGTCGGCTATTTCACCAATGTTCGACAACAGCTGATACAAAAAGATAGCGTCGACAGGCGAGATATCGTCTTCGTGAGCTCTTAATTTCCCCCTCAACTTACTTTGCATTTCATCAGACCGCCGTTCGATTTTTTCAACCAGCGCACACTTGCTCACGATCGCTTTGGCTTGCCGCGAACCAAACGCCGTTCGGGAGAGCTCTCGGGTTGCCGAGACCACCTCTACCGCTTTTGCGGACGCATCGATAACCGTCTCGATAAATTTGAATAAAGACTTTTCAAGGTTTTGTGGGAATGCCAGGTTGCGCCCCAACGATAACCCGGCGATGTCTTTCGTTTCGTTCGCCATTTTATCTTGGACCCGCACGAGCTCGAGTAAGTCCGTGCGCGACACCGACATCCATAACCCTCTCGGCAAATTTTTTCTCACGTCCATTTTGATATCGTCGGCAATGCCCTCCAACCTAGAGATCTCTGACTGCAGCTTTTCTGCCTTATCCCAATCACCCGCCTGCGCGGCTTCAAAATAAGAAATCAATTTTTTGACACAGTCGAGACACGTCTCAGCGTGTCGCTCCATTACCGCTAATGGGGAACTGCTTAATACTTCTGATAAGGCAGGTTGAACAGCCATCTTGAGGCACTCCTTTTAATCTCAGATACGCTCACGCACACAATTGGGATTGTCTCAGTGTGCGTCGCGCGCTTTGAACACCGTCCGCATTGGTACTATCAACCGAAAGCGGCAGATAACGCATAGAAAAACACCACCGCCAGACCCGCACCCGCAGGCAGGGTCACCACCCAGGAAGTAATAATGGCGCCTATGGTTGGCAAGTGTAGTGCCTCGACACCTCTGGCGAGACCAACACCGAGTACTGCACCGACTAAAGTATGGGTGGTCGAAATAGGCAAGCCTGTGGCCGAGGCTAACACGACCGTAGAGGCTGCCGCGAGTTCGGCTGCAAAACCACGACTTGGCGTCAGCTCAGTGATTTTTCGACCAATGGTTTGAATCACTCGCCAACCGTAGGTGGCAAGACCCACCACAATACCGGCAGCACCAATGCCCAGTACCCACCATGGCATCGCTGATTTAGCACCAATCACCCCACCGGATTGCACCGTGCTGACCACAGCGGCTAATGGCCCCACCGCATTGGCTACATCGTTTGAGCCGTGCGCAAACGCCATACCGCAGGCGGTAAAAATCATCAAAATGCCAAACACCTTTTCGACGTTGTCGCCGGTGTTCATATCTCCTGACACTTTAATGCGACGCAGAAATAACGCCCCAATCAGCGCCACCACCAAACCAATCACGGCAGAAATCGCCATCGCATCAATAAATTTGGAACCCAAACCCAACTCTAAATCGATGCCAATATGCTTCAGTCCCTTCACCAGGGTGACCATGCTGATCATGAAGCCCACCATCCACATATAGATGGGGACGTACATGCGCGCGCGCTCGAAGGAGTCGTCATGATCTAAGATCAGATTTTTTACCGAAATAAACAAGGCGAAGGACATCGAACCGGCGAGCAGCGGAGAGACAATCCAACTCGCTGCGATCGTGCCGACCTTCCCCCAAGCAACGGCATCGACCGAGATGCCTACCGCCGCAAAACCCACGATAGCACCAACGATCGAGTGAGTAGTCGATACAGGCCAACCGCGGATGCTGGCGATAAACAACCACGTTGCCGCCGCCAACAACGCCGATAACATCCCGAACACCAGCAGTTCGGGGGTGTCTGCGAGCATCGTAGGGTCAATAATGCCCTTGCGTATGGTGGAGGTCACTTCACCGCCAGCGAGGTAAGCGCCCGCGAATTCAAAAATCGCTGCGACCAGAATCGCTTGTTTCAGTGTCAGCGCACCGGATCCGACCGAGGTCCCCATGGCATTAGCGACGTCGTTAGCACCAATTCCCCAGGCCATGAAGAGACCGAAGACACAAGCCAGTGCCAATAAAGTGAAACCATGTGAAGCGATAATATCCATGCCAACGATTCCTGTTAATCCGCTTTTCCAGCGTTACCCTACTTCAGGTAGATGACAAAATTATGAATGCCCTCTACCGGTTGAACATCGCCCCACTAGCGATGGTGATATCAGTCAATCTTTGCCTTGCTCCATACAGAGCCGACTCGCTAACAAAGCGGTTTTCCACCAGCAAGCTGCCAGCCCGCCCAGCGGGCCATGACGCTTTGCTTGGCCAGGAGGAATTTCAAAAGTGCAGGCCCGATTCTCCAGGCATCAGCAGCGCCAAACGTCAAAACGAGACATCCCATTGAACCCGGAATCGATTTTCTGAATGGGTCGACTCGAGCAGCCCATCATCCAAAGTCAAATGAGAGAAATCGACCGTGATTTTGTTGCTATGCCCTGAGAAAAACCAATTGGCTCCCAACGAAAACTCTTCTCTTTCGTTGTAAATGCTTCGCACCGCTTTATTCGGTTCGCTTACATAGGCATATCTGGCCGCTAGCTCAAGCGGCGCCGGAAATGCCTCAATCAAATTATGAAAGAAGTAACCCGTCTGCAGATAAAAACCGGTGAGATCGCTGTCTGTCCCCGCGACTCGATCATTCACAAACTTGCGATGCCACTCTTGCTGGATGGACAGGCCTCTGTATTTAAAGGCAAATTCTTGCACCGCTTGCTCGATTTTAAATTGGTCGTCTTCCGCCACTATCGGCTTAGCGAACCCATCGAGATTACCGCAACCGGAGGAGGACCAACGTGTGCACGGTCCCGTGTTGGTAAAGCCTGCCACCGCTAAGGAGCCGGTTGGGAGCTCCGTGTATTCGACGTCAGTCTGACGCCAAGCCAGATCGCGGCCGAGAAAGTTCCACTGTAACCGACCCATATACAAGTGATCAGTTGAGCTGTTTTTGGTGCCCCGACCCTCACCGTTAAACACACCAGCGTAGTAACGCATGTCTGCCAGCGTGCCATCAAATAATCGGCCTCGTAGCTGCACACCCACCTGTCTATCAACCGTAAAGATGCGATTCACAATGGAACGTTCAACAAACTGCTGCCGTCCTGACGAGTCGCTCCGCTCTCGGTTGAGATCAACCTTCCACTGCCCTAAGCGCACGCTCGCCCAGTCCCATTTTGTCAAATCAACACGCCAATCAATGACACGGGCGCTGGATGAGACCGCGTCGGCATCCACGTCACGAGCCGGCTGGAGGTCTAACTCGAAGTAATATTTAATCCAAGGCTGGAAACCGTGGCCACCAATTTTCATGCGCAGCCGGCGCTGCTCGAAGCTGGACCCACTCGCATCCTCATAATTAGCCACCTGACGAGGGTCAGATCCATAGGGATTGCTATAGCGAAACTGCGCTCGCCACTGAAGGTTGGTCTGCCAATTGCCGTCGCGCGTTTCCAGGCGAAAGCCCTTGGAGCCATAACTTGCTTTGACAGGAGAGTCAGAGACCATCGCGCTGGCGACCGCGGCATCAATGGCATCCTGAACACTTTGATCGAGCGCCGTCTCAGCTGCCAACTCGCTGTCTTGAGAACCAGGCGTGCTGGATTCGATAGCGCTCGGCTCAATCTGCTGACTCGCAACGCCCGCGAGCACCGCTTCGGTCGTTAATACTTCTGTTTCGGCCAGCTGCTCATATTGCGCCTGCGAAATGAGTCCATTGGCCAGCAAAATATCTAACAACGCTTTATCGGTGGCATGTGACCCTTGTGATAAGCAGAGCACAAACACACTAAAAAACCAGAAAAAACCCGTTGTTTTGAGCCGCAAGATCATAACTGCACCTTTTCGTTCAGGGTGAAGAGCACCTAAGTGGTGGTCATCGAAGACATGCCAGAATCCGATGATGCAGACTTTTCGTTGCAGTTCAGTGAACAAGATATTTCATTTTTATGACAATGCGGCTGAGGCTGAAGTGACAGCGGCATTGCCAGCACGGCACACAGCAGCGAATCACTCGCAAGCGGGTCGCTTGGCAGCCCTCAATTTGTCACTATTTGCAACGCAACTTCAGCAGAATTCTGTAAAATTTTGTTAACTGTGATCCTCAGGAGCCGCCCTTTCATGACCACGAATAAACGAACTCCCCGACTGCTGCGCTGCCTCAGTAGGGCCTTAATTTTGACCTTGGCACAGGCCGCGGCGGCGAGCGAAGACTCGCCAAAATGGTCGAATCAAGGGCTTTTGTATATCTTGGCGCCAACACTTTCGGGAACGCAGGGTGTGGGCGACTTGGAGCTCGACGTCGATATTGGTTCGAGTGACGTGTTCGATGCGATCGATAGCGGGTTCCTAGGCATGTACCGCGGCGAAGGTGAGCGATGGGGGGTCCTCCTCGACGTAGTGTATATGGATCTAAAAGGCGGCACCGAGGATACGTTCGAGGCCTTTTCCGGTGATATGGAGTTAGAGCAAACGATTGCCATTGCTTCTGTCACTTGGCGCGTCAACGACTCACTCCAATTAACCGGCGGCGCGCTATACAGTGATATTGCCGCAACGTTATCGCTCTCTGGGCCCAACAACGACCGTCAAATATCAATCGGAGACGACTGGGTTGATCCCGTTGTTGGGGTGCTTTTTGAAACGCCGATCAGCTCGGCTTGGGAGTTCACTGGCGCGGCCCAGGTTGGCGGTTTTGGAGTAGGGTCTGACTTAGTGGTTGTACTCAGCGGCGCGCTCTCTTATCGCTTCAATCACTGGTCGAGTCTGTCACTCGGCTATCGCTATCTCGACTTTGACTACGACGACGGTAGCGGATCCGACCGATTCAAATTCGATCTGAAAGAGCATGGCCCCTCCATTGGCTTTCGATTTGATTTTTGATCGCATGACAGCAGGACAGCCCGCTTCAGCGCAACGCGTTTAAACAAACGCCTCCGATTGCGCCCGCGAGACATTGGCCTAATAAACCCGCCAACGTCCGGGCAGGCGCGAAGACATCCATCCCAAAGATCTGGCTCAGCGCAATATGCAGTATCGCGATAGCGAATGCTCCGGTAAGCCCATAGAGCAGTGGGCTTCGTAGGTGGGGGCTCCGTCGAGTGATAAAATCGCAGGCCAACCAAGGGATAAGCAGGCTCACTGCCATCATCGGCAGCAAACTGCTGCTTAAACCAATGAGATCAGCCACCGTGCTCGCAAAGCGAGCATTCAACGTGACCTCTAGCGCCATTGTCGAGACCGAGTACAGAATCATTTGGGTCCCGATTACAGACCCCAAGAGGTAAGCCACCAAAACGCCCAAGGTGTATGCTGTTACGCCTCGCATCTTCGGTCCTGCCCGCTGTGAGTGAGAGAACATTATAATCCACCGACCGCACAAACGCGTAACCTAGTCCATTCACCTGTTGAGGTAATTTTCATGCCCTTTTGCTGCACAGTCGCTCGCGCGACGCTTATGATCGCGACGTTATTTGCCGGGCCATTAATGACCGGGCCAGCAGCGGCAGCGCCGTATCAAGTCGAAACGCTGACGTCGGGGCTTGATCGACCTTGGTCAGTGGCCGAACTGAGCGACGGGCACTTATTAATCACCGAAAAAGGTGGCCGTCTGTTAATACTCGATAGCGAAGGCGGCGTGACGCCCGTAGCGGGTATGCCCCCCATTTTTGATGCGAATCAAGGCGGATTGCTGGAAGTGGCGCTGCATCCGCACTTTGACACCAACAACATGATTTATGTGAGCTACGCCGGTGGCGATGACAAGGGTAACCGGACGACAGTGGCACGAGGTTTGCTGCGAAACAATCGCATTGAGGACCTTGAAGCCATTCTTGAAGCGTCCCCGAACAAAGAGGGATCCTTCCATTACGGCGGGAAAATGGTTTTTCTGCCTGATGGCACCTTAATAGTGAGTGTAGGCGAGGGCTTTTCGTATCGGGAACACGCACAAGACCTCTCCTGGGAGCTGGGTAAACTGCTCAGAGTCAACGCAGACGGATCGATACCCGTTGATAATCCCTTCCCCACTGAGGCCCCTAGAGTCTATAGCTATGGACATCGGAACCCTCAGGGGCTCATCTTCGATGCGCAATCACAGCGCATTTTGATGCACGAGCACGGTCCAAAGGGGGGCGACGAACTGAACGTGATCGAAGCAGGGAAAAATTATGGCTGGCCCGCGATCACCTATGGGGTGGATTACAGTGGTGCGGTGATCTCACCGTTTACTGAGGCGGAGGGCATGGAGCAGCCGCTGACCTACTGGGTGCCCAGTATCGGCCCATCAGGCTTGGCCATCTATCGAGGCGATGATTTCCCAGACTGGGACGGCGACTTATTACTGGGCTCGTTGATTAATGGAGAAATCCGACGGCTGCAACTTGACGGTAATACGGTCATCGACGACTCGCCGGTGTTCCCTGAAGTCACGGGTCGTGTCCGTGACGTGCGCGTACTGAAAGACGGCAGCATTGTTGCACTCACGGATGAGGGTACTGTCTTCCACATTTCCAGCTAAAGTTCAGGGGCGGCCCGGTCGTTTAGTGCCCACCAGCCCACTGCCTATTCCGCGGCAACGCAGCCGGCCTCTCGCCGCGATGACGCGATGACCATGCTGGCTCGTGCTGAATCGTGTTCGCGACTGTTTCCTCGACTATTCCTCGACTATTCCTCGACTATTCCTCGACTATCTCATCGACTTTTGCGAAACCACCATTGGATGGTCATCGTCACACCGTCAACGATAAGGTGTCCCTTCCCATTAATCGGCAAGCAGTTCATCATCACTACAGTGGTCTCTGACGCCCTGCCGCATGACGTTGTCGGATAGCATCACTCATACCTAGTGCTGGAAGGGAGAACGATAACGTGGCAACACAGCAAACGATGCTCGCTAGTGATCTCCGGGTCGTCGAGCGATGGCTGTCTGGTCAAGGCGCCAGTATTGAGGACGCATTGCAAGCGGCAGGGATACCCATGACCGCGCTGACCAAACCCCGTTCACGGATCCCCACGGCACACGTCGGCGCACTGCTAACGCAACTAGCATCCCAATACCCTGGCGAGAATATCGGGCTTGCGCTCGCTCAGCATCATCACATCATGGATTCCCATGTGCTGGGTATTACGGCGATATCCTCAGAGACTGGGCTAGCCGCCTTGCAGCGCCTCTGCCGCTACCAAGCGCTCGTTTCCACCCACAGCCCACTGCAGATTATCGAAGAAGCAGACACCGTCACGATCGCAAAAAATGTGGTCTACGAGGGCATTGCAGAACACATCATTCAGGTTTTTCTATTCGCAGTTCTCCTTCAAAGCATTCGCAACTTCACTGATTTTCCTGGCGACCCCATTAAGGTTTCACTCTCTGGGACTGACGATGACCGAACGTCGACCTACCGCACCGTCTTTGGACCCCGGGTCAGCTTTTCTGCTCAACGCGGAGAACTGGTGCTACCTCGAAAATTATTGGTGCAGCCCATTTCAACGAGCAACATTGATGTCCTTACCGCCAATGAGCCGATGCTCGAGTCCCTAGTCCGAGCTGTCAGAGAAGGGAGCCTGTTAGCCACTCTGAAGATTGCCATCCTCGATCAGCTGCCCGGCCATACGCTGACTGAGGAGGAGGCCGCTGCCTCGCAGAATATGAGCTTACGAACGCTACAACGGCGGCTTCAGGATGAAGGCACTCGTTTTCGGGTACTACTGGACCAAACGCGCGCCGAACTCGCCGAAAATCGGCTGGGAGACCCTATGGTAGGGCTATCGGAAGTGAGTTACCTGTGCGGGTTTAGTGAGCAGGCTTCCTTCTCCCGAGCATTTAAACGCTGGACCGGCGAAAGCCCCTCGACCTACCGACAAAAGCGGTTGTCTTAACCCCTCCCCGAAAGACGGCTCATACCGCGAACTCGGTTTTTGTTAGGGCTCCAAGCCAATGGTGCGGAACCGATCCTGCTGGTGCGAAGCCGATTCAAGTTAGGCCACCCGTGACGATTAGAGCGATTTTGATCGTGTTGCGATCAACTCGATCAACTCATCTACCTCCTCGGGTGTTGTCCCGAAGTGCGTGACAAAACGTGCCATGTCGGGCATCACCGGCCAATCATAAAACGCCACGCCCTCCTGCCTTAGGTCGTTGCGGAGCGATTCGGGTATCACGGGAAATACTTCGTTTGCCTCAACAGGCCACGGCATATCGATCGTGGAGTGTGACGCGAGCCCCTGTGCCAGTCGATGCGCCATCGCGTTGGCATGGCGTGCATTCTGCCGCCACAACTCATCTGTTAGGAGTGCGAGCCACTGAGCAGCGATAAAACGCTGCTTGGACCACAAATGGCCGGCGCGTTTACGGCGGTACGCCAACTGCGCCGCAAGCGTTGGGTCAAACACCACCACGGCTTCAGTAGCAATGCCACCGTTTTTAGTGAGGCCAAAACTGAGACCATCAACACCCGCCCGCCACGATAATTCAGCGGGGCTGGCACCTGAGGCAACCACTGCGTTGGCAAACCGAGCGCCGTCAACATGTAACTTCATGTCATAGCGATCCGCTATGCGTCGATAAACCCGTAGCTCTTCCGGCGTGTAGACGGTGCCCGCCTCCGTGACATTGGACAGGCTGATCACCGCGGGTTGCGCGCTGTGAACACCGTGACTGATTGCCGACTCGATGGCCTCTTGTAGACTCACCGGGTCTGGCTTACCGGCGTGTCCCACAATACCGACCAATCGTGCACCACCCGAAAACAGCTCCACCGCCGTATTTTCGTCGTTCAAAATATGGGCATCAACGTGGCAATAAACAGCACCCCATGGCGGGCAAATGGCGCTCAGCACCAGGGCGTTGGCGGCGGTTCCTGTGGTCACAAAAAAAACCGCACACTCGGTTTCAAATAGGTTTTGCAGGGCCGTCTCGGCTTCAGCGCTCAGCGCATCATCACCGTATGCGGGGACACTATTCGTACTGGCCTCTACGACTGCCCTTAAAACCGATTCATGCGCACCCGCCACATTGTCTGAACTGAAGTTCATCGCCTTTCTCTGCTCGCTTGTTAGCCCGAAGGCCGGACTATAGGCCCGAGTCCCGCCACAGGCCAGTCCGTGTTATAAAAGCGGCTCATTATTGGGGGAATAATGCGCGCTTTTCGCAACATTTTACTCAGCGCTACCGCTTTTATCGCAGTCCTCGCCGTCGTGGCGTTGACGGCAGACTTAGGGGTGCTGAGACCCCTGTACGAGCAAATCGGCAGCCACCTGCTCAAACGCGAAGTCCGTATTCTTGGGCCCTTAGAGGTTCGACTGGGACGCCATTTGGAGGTATCTGCCCAAAACCTCACCATGTCAGGAGCCGACCCTAATGGCGATCCGTTCCTTAGCGTGGGGGCTGCCTCTCTCGCACTGCAACTCACTACTTTATTCGACAACGAGATTACGATTAAGTCGGCCGCGTTGCGCGATGTCACGCTCAACCTTAATACCGGTCGTGACAGTGACGACAACCCAGACACTGAGGCCAACGGGACGCTGACACCGCCACCTGAGCTGGATGGTTCAAGACCGCCTGCTGAGCGCGCATTCGCTTATCGAATTCGCGCCAACAACGTGTCGATCAATAAC
>CAJQKG010000044.1 GCA_905478845.1 uncultured Luminiphilus sp. | reverse complement strand
TGTTTTTGATAAAGCATTCAGAAAGCCGGCGGAATCTTGCTCATGATGTGCTTGGATTGCGGCGATATGTGCCTCGGGTGTTCTACCCGCCGCTTCGGCGGAGAGCATAATCGCGGTGCCGTGCGCATCGTCGGCGCAGACGTAGCGACAATGATGTCCTCGCGATCGTTGAAATCGCACCCAGATATCGGTTTGGGTTTGTTCCAGCATATGCCCGAGGTGCAGGGGGGAGTTGGCATAGGGTAATGCCGAGGTCACCAATATTTTTCTTGCGCCGGCACTCATGCGGATAGCGGCTCCATAAACAATGGCGCGGAGTCTACCGGATTTTAGGTCTTTTCGCTCTCCAGCAGTGATCGGATAACCTGGCAGAGGGGGTATACTCTCGCAACTAAGTGATGCAAGGAATTCCGGTGGTGTCGTTTTCTCGGCAAGTAGTGGCCGTCGCTTCAGGTAAAGGTGGCGTAGGCAAATCAACAGTGACAACCAATCTGGCCGTGGCGCTCAGCCAGCAGGGCTTAGCCGTGGGTCTGCTCGACGCGGATATTTATGGCCCGAGCCAACAGCACATGCTCGGTGTCGCCGACAATACAACGCCTGATCAACAAGATGGCGAGTTTTTGCTGCCGATTGAAGCCTATGGCTTGAAGACGATGTCTATGGGCTATCTGACAACGGCAGAGACACCCATGGTTTGGCGTGGGCCGATGGCCAGCTCAGCACTCAGCCAATTACTCGAGAAAACGCTGTGGGGCGATCTTGATCTGTTACTCGTCGATATGCCACCGGGCACCGGTGACATTCAGCTTACGCTGTCGCAACGAGCGACCTTGTCGGGCGCTGTGATCGTGACGACGCCCCAAGATATTGCCTTGCTCGATGCGCGCAAAGGGATCGAGATGTTTCAAAAGGTCGACGTGCCCGTACTGGGGCTCATCGAGAATATGGCTAGCCACATTTGCCCTGCTTGCGGGCACTCCGAACCCCTTTTTGGTGAGGCGGGCGGCGAAAATTTGGCGGCACAATATGCGCTCCCTTTATTAGCGCAGATCCCCCTCAGTCGAGCGATCAGAGAGCAATCTGATCAAGGATGCCCCATTGTGGTATCCGATCCAGAGGGCAAGGAGGCGCAGCACTACCAGCAGGCAGCCAGTGCGCTGATGGCCTCGCTGGCGCAGCAAAAGCCAGCGAGCGGCCCTGTGATCAGTATGAGTGATTGAGGCACTCAAGCCTCGATAGCGGCACACCAAGGAGAAGCACCCGTGAGTATCAAAGCAGATCGATGGATCCGAAGAATGGCAGAGCAAGAGGGGATGATAGAGCCTTTTGAGCCTGGCCAGATTCGTACCGACGGCGACCGCCGGCTAATCTCCTATGGCACCTCAAGCTATGGCTACGATGTGCGCTGCTCACGAGAGTTCAAGGTGTTTACGAATATCCACTCAGCAACCGTTGACCCGAAGCACTTTGACGAAAACAGCTTCGTCCATGTTGAGGGGGATGAGTGCATCATCCCACCTAACTCGTTTGCACTGGCCTGCACGGTTGAGTATTTTCGTATTCCGCGCAATGTCCTGACGATCTGTCTAGGCAAATCTACCTACGCACGCTGCGGCATCATTGTAAATGTGACTCCGCTCGAGCCAGAGTGGGAGGGGCACGTCACACTGGAATTTTCGAACACTACGACCTTACCGGCGAAGATTTATGCCAATGAGGGGGTAGCACAAATGCTCTTTTTTGAGTCAGACGAAATTTGTGAGACCAGTTACGCGGATCGCGGTGGTAAATACCAAGGACAACGCGGCGTGACCCTACCCCGCGCCTGAGGCCGTGGCGGCGGCAGACGCCGTCTTAGTTTTTTGATGCCGTGTCGGCGGACAGAGGCATGCCATCAATCACCGCCTCACTGATCTCGACCACCGTTTTCGAGCCACGCTCCTCATGCTCGGTGCGGACCATGAGAAAGCTATGGTCGATGGCCAGCCACGTGTCGGAGCTGCGTTCTTCAGGGTCATCATGCAGCAGCCGGTACTGCACGGTTCTTAAGGTGCCAGCGAGGGTATCGAGAGTGGCTTGTTCCACTAATTCGAAACGCTTGAGCTTTATATTAGGGCCATCGACGACCTTTAATGCCATTCGCTCTGGCGGTGCCTCAGCTCGAATCAGCAGCAACCGCATTTGCTCTTGTTGGCTGAGTCGATCGAGCACATCAGCTGACCAAGGGTGTTCGGTCCAGGTTTTTTTACGCAGGCTGCGAATAATACCCGCGTCGGGTTCGTAGCGAACCTCGCGCCGACGCTTGGTGACGCCGCTGAGTTGATAGCTAAAATGATCGCCCATGATTTGATCACCCTCTACCGAGAAGTGCGATTGTTCCAGTAGTTTAACGAGCAAGGCTTTGCCAGATTGCTGCAGGTGGTATTGGCCTTGTTCCTCGGTGAGCGAGCGTTTCAGCGTAATGCGAATACCTGAGACCTTAGTCCGGTATTGGGCCTCGTAGAGCGGCAATGCAGTGCCAGCGTGGGTGGCTTGACCCAGTATCAGCGCATTGAGGAGTAAGAGGGTTGTGAGTATCGGTTTTATTGCGAGCCACGCCATAATTCACCTGTTGCTGGCAGAGGGTTTGAGTCTTTGTATAACACACCATCTTGCAGCGCTAATCGTCCCGTCAGATGCCAGTTGACGGCTTGTGGATAAATCCGATGCTCAACTTGGAGAATACGGGCCGCTAGCTGTTCTTTCGTATCGCCAGATTCGATCGGCACCCTCGCCTGTATGACAGAAGGACCTCCGTCGAGTTCCCCGGTCACATAATGAACGGTGGCACCGGCATGAGTGTCTCCGTTATCTAATGCTCGTTGATGCGTATTCAGACCCGGATAAAGCGGCAGCAGTGAGGGGTGTATATTGAGTAATCGGCCGGCGAACTGGCTGACGAAGCCTTGGGTTAAAATGCGCATAAACCCCGCCAAAACGATCAAGTCAGGTGACACCCTGTTAATGACCCCCGCTAGGTCTGCGTCGAACGCATCCCGGGTGGCGTAGGCTTGATGGTCTATGAGAGCAGTATCGATATTGGCGCTATTGGCAATCGTTAACCCCCCAGCCTGCGGTCGATTACTGATCACGAGGTCAATGTTGCCTGCTAGTTCACCGGTGAGGCTGGCGTTGAGGAGTGATTGAAAATTGGACCCTCGGCCAGACAGCAGCACCACAATACGTTGTGTCATGGGGTAAAGGTCAATGGATCATCAGGCCGGAATTGCCATCAGTAATGGCGCCCAGCTCCCATCCCGTGATGCCGTGACCCGCCAAGACAGACAGTGCTTTGTCGGCTTCTGGAGCAGGCAGGACCAGTATCATTCCGATACCGCAATTAAACGTCCGCATCATTTCTTCATCGGTAATGTTGCCACCCCTTTGAAGCCATTGAAAAACAGCCGGTAAATCCCAGCTATCACGCTGAATTGAGGCACCCAAGCCCTGGGGCAACACTCTGGGCAAGTTTTCGAGAATC
The DNA here is from genome assembly GCA_905478845.1 of uncultured Luminiphilus sp. Taxonomy (GTDB): domain Bacteria; phylum Pseudomonadota; class Gammaproteobacteria; order Pseudomonadales; family Halieaceae; genus Luminiphilus. Next base: position 5,710 of record CAJQKG010000044.1, on the reverse strand, counting down.
CCGCCACCGGTGATGTGCGCCATGGCGCTGATCGTGACTTCTTTCTGGAGTGCCAACAGTGGGCGGTTATAAATAGTGGTCGGCGCCAATAACGCTTGTCCTAAGGTGACGTCTCCGCAGGCCGAATCGGGGTGGCCACCCGTATGCTCAAGCACCTTGCGAATCAAGGAGTACCCATTGGAGTGGGGCCCGCTAGAGGGCAGTGCGAGTAAAACGTCTCCGGGTTGCACGCTGCTCCCGTCAATGATGTCGGCCTTTTCGACAATACCCACACAAAATCCAGCGAGGTCGTAATCCTCGCCTTCATACATGCCCGGCATTTCTGCGGTTTCGCCCCCCACCAATGCGGCACCGGCTAACTCACAGCCGCGACCGATCCCAGTAACAACGGATGCGGCAATGTCGATATTTAATTTCCCAGTGGCATAGTAATCGAGAAAGAACAGGGGCTCAGCGCCCACCACCGCGATATCGTTACTGCACATCGCCACCAGATCGATGCCAATGGTGTCATGAATGCCCAGCTCCATGGCGAGCCGCAATTTAGTCCCCACGCCGTCGGTGCCCGAGACTAAAATCGGCTCCGAATATCCGGGAGGAATGGCGCACAGCGCGCCAAAGCCACCGAGACCATTCAGCACTTCGGGTCGATGGGTGGCCTGGCTGACCGATTTAATGCGCTCGACAAGGGCATTGCCCGCATCAATATCAACACCGGCATCACGGTAAGTGAGTGAGATGGGCGGCGATTTTTCTTCAGTCATTCGGCACTCTCGATTCTCTGAACAGCGATAGTAATGTGCTGATCGCATACTGGAAAGCAATCCTGCTCGCTTTGGTTGATAATATACGATCTTAAGGGAGAGGTCGGCCCGGCTGAGCGATCGTTAGTACCTCGGCGTCGAGATGCGATTGGCCTCATCCAAGCCCGTAATGATTGGTGAGCAACAGTGCGAACAAAAGCCCAGCGCAGACACGTGAGTAATAGTGGCCGTCGTATGAGCGACTACCTGCCGCTTTACCGGTGGTTTGTGGTGGTGATGTGGTTCGGCGCGATGGGACTGAGTGCGACTGCGCAGTCGCAAAGTGATGTGCTCATTACGCGGATTGATGTCGAGGATCGCAGTGAGGCGACCATCGATCTGGCGGCGGCCGAGGCGCTGAAGCGAGTGCTACTCGAGCGCTCTGGTGATCCCGAGCTACTGTCTGATGTCGCGATTCAGCAAGCGCTGGCATCGGCTCGTTCCCAATTAGCGCTTTATCAGTTTGAGCGCGTGGAAGGGCGTATTCGTTTCGTGGCGCATATTGACCGATTGGTGATAGAAGGTTTGATTCGTGAGGCCAGCGGTACCGTCTGGGCAGGTGAGCGACCGCCGGTATTCCTGTGGTTGGTGATTGATGAACCCACTGGACGACGATTTGGTAATACCGCTGCTGAGCAGTCGTTGTGGGTCGACTTTGAGGCAGCGTTTAGCGCATTGGGCCTCAACCTGCGCAGGCCGCTTTATGATCTCGCCGATGCCACGCTGGTATCGCCCGATACGCTGTGGCGGCGCGACTATGGCCCAGTGGTTGAAGCGTCGGCGCGCTACGGCATGACCCATTTGTTGGTGGGTCGTTTAATCAGCCTGAGCGGGGATCGTGCTATCGCTGAATGGACTTATTTGCACGAGATGCTAGAACAGTCTGTGTCAATCCAAGCCGATACCCGTGCCGCCCTCATTGAGCCGGGGCTGGCGATGACGATGGCAGAAATGCGCCAGTTATTTGCCGTTGAATTAAAAAACGAAGCCGCCCGCCAACCATTAATGATCAGTATTGAGAATGTGGTGGATCTGGCTGATTATCAGCGGGTGACCCAATTAGTCTCCGGCATCCAAACGCTAGAGCAGGTCAGGCCAATTGCGGTTGAGGGTGACGTCCTGCGGCTGGCCTTGTTTGGTGTGGATGATGCGGACAGTCTGATCAGACTCATGGCCTCGCAAACCGAGTTGCAGTGGGTGAACACGGACCCAGACGCTGACGGCGGATTGCTGTTGCTGTGGCAGGGTTCATGACCGATGGGTCTAGAGACTTGATGTGAAGACATGACGATAGGCAGCCAACAAATCCCATTGCCCATCCAGCGCGAAGATTTTGCGACCTGGCAGAACTGGCTCAGCCGTGACGAGACTCAGCCGCTGGAGCAATGGCTGTCAATGAGCGAGCCGGTGTCACAAAGTGCCTATCTGTGGGGCGGTTCCAGCGTTGGTAAAAGCCATGTATTGCAGGCTTGCTGCCAGGTGGCGGGGCATGACGCTCGCTACTTGCCGTTAGCGGAGTTATTGCACTTTCCGCCCGATCAGGTACTGGCTGACGCTCATTTGGCGAGTGTCGTGGCGATTGATGATATTGATTGGATTGAAACCGACGGGGCGTGGCAGGAGCCGTTATTCACACTCTTTAACCGCTGTATGGAGTCGGGGGTGCAGCTGTTGATTGCCGCAAGCAAGGCGCCAGCGCAATTGAGCGCACTGTTACCCGACTTGAGATCCCGTTTGACGAGTCTGACGATTTTTCAGTTGCCCCATTTTTCAGAGGAACACATTGCCGCGTTGCTCCGTCTTCGCGCAGAGGCTGCGGGCATCCTCCTCAGCAATGAGGTGCTCCAGTACTGCGCGATGCGGCTCCCCCGCGATGCGCGACAGGTGGTGCAATTTATGGAGCAGTTAGATCGATTGAGCCTCGCGCAGAGCAGGCCCGTTACCATTCCACTTATTCGCGAATCGGACTTGTTGAATCGGGTGGCAGAGTAACCGCATATTCTCCTGGGGCGAGCACTAAATAGCCGCGAAGCCAATGCACGGCGAGATACAAAGGAATGGTGTCGAGCAAAGCGCACAGTGCTTTAAAGGCGTAGTTACTGCCAATAAGCGTCATCAGCGTACTGAGGGTCATGCTACCGGCCAAGAAGGCGGCGCCAAAGGTCACCGCGATTACCATGACCGAATCGACCAATTGACTCAGCAAAGTGCTGAAGTTGTTCCGCAGCCAAAGATGCTTGCCGCGGGTCACTCGTTTCCAGAAGTGGAAGAGTTGCACATCGCAATATTGCGCAGCTATGTAAGCCATCATTGAGGCAAAGACCGCGCCTGATGTGGTGGCATAAATCAGTTGAAAGAGTCCCACCTCAGACTCCACGATTGTCCCATTGGGCAAGGTCACCGGTTCTGAGAGCTGAAGTACTTGCCACGGTGGCATGACGGCCTCTGGCACCGGTGGTGCAAAGGCCCCCAGCGTTAAGACGCCTAAAATCAGCAGGTTAATCCCTAACCCCACAGTGACCAAGAAGTTTGCTCGTCCGCGTCCATAGAGCTCGCTGATCAGGTCCGTGCAAAGGAAGGTGAGTGGGTAGGGCAGCACACCCACCGCAAGTGCCAGTGGGCCCAACTGGATAAACCGCGTGATGCCGACCACATTGAGCAATGTCATGGCGGATAAAAAGATACCCGCCAGCACTAAAAAAGTGCGCTCGCGCCGCTCGGTGATTGGGGCTGAGACTGCTGTCATGTTAATGCTCTATTTGTCCAAGGTTGCCGTGCATCACCGATCCGTTAACGACGGGATGTTGGTGCACCCACAGAATCAGCTCGGCGATCTCGATCGGGGAAACGAGTCGCCCGAAGCTGTTCATTGCGCCTAAGCTCTCAAGGACACCCTCGTCATTGCCAACATGTTGGCGGAGCATGCTGGTATCCGTAAAGCCAGGGCAGATGAGCGCAGTATGGATTCCCCGCCCCATGAGGTCTTGGCAGGTTGCCCGCATCATACCCAGCTGCGCATGTTTGCTGACAATGTAACTAAAAGCGCCTGCTACCGCCTTCTCCGACAAGGTCGACCCCACGTACAGTACGCTGGAGCCCTGAGGCATCGCCGTCAGTAAGCTGCGGTTGAGTGTATTGATGCTCAGCACGTTAACCGATATCGCCTCTATCAGCGCTGAGTCCTCGGTGGTATCGCATCGGTCTTTGAGCATCAACGAGGCGTTGTGGACCAAACAAACAGGTGCCGCGCCGTTTTGCGCCTGCAGTCGTGCTGTCAATGTGTCGCAAGTGCCGGTGAGTGATGCCGTGTCCGCCAAATCAGTGTGCAGGGTCTCGACGCCCGGAACGGGGCAATCGCGACGGGAAATATTGATCACCGAATACCCTTGGTCGATAAATTGCTCAGCGGCAGCGGCACCGATCCCTGAACTGGCGCCTGTCAGGATGGCTAAAGGATTCATCTTATCTCCCGCTTAAATGATCAACTGTTTTGGTGTTGGTGATTGTACAGGGTACCGTAGCCAGTCGGTCGATAAGGGCTTGCTGATTACGACCTCATCCCACACCATAGCCACTTTCTGACCTTAGGGGGAGCCCATGACCCAGCTCGCCACGCTTCATATTGATAAGCAAGCACATAAATTTTCGGCAGCACACTTCACCATTTTTTCATCGACCGAACGCGAGCGACTGCACGGGCACAACTATGGTGTGTCGGCGCGCATTGTGGCGAGGATGGGAGAGAACGGTTTTTCCGCTGATTACAATCTCTACAAACGATACCTGCAAAAACTGTGTGACGCGCACGACGAATATATGTTGTTACCGGGAGAATCTCCTTGGTTAACCCTCGCGGAGGAAAACGGCGAATATCTGGCGACTTTTGCCGGTAAGACACTGCGCTTTCCCGTGGATGAAACGTTGGTCTTACCCATTGTGAACGTGACGGTAGAGGCCTTGGCACATTATCTGCTCGATCTCGTGCTGACCGAGGGGGCGCTGGGCGAGCTCACGGAACTGGAAATTTTTGTGACGTCTGGCGCGGGTCAGACCAGTTCTGCGAGCTGGTTTGCTGATTTAAAAAAATAATTCGCCATTGTGGGAACTTTCACGAATGCACTGTGTCTCAGTAATAGTTGTTGAGATGGCGGTGTTGGCGGGTGCGCCGCAAGGGAAACGTCTGGGCATCGAGGACGATAGTGACAAGGTCCTCCCCGTTTTGAGTGGCTCCTTTATTGCCGGCTGTTTACAGCCGGCTTTTTTTTGCCTCTGATACCGACATCTCAGGTCGTCGGACCGCGCAAAAGGGTGCCGCCTCGCCCCCCAGGCAGATTAAGCCTCACGCACACAGAAAGTGCTAACCATGCGCGAGCGCTCAGGCATTAAGGGCTGGTGCGGGCCTGCCAGATCGCCAGCAGCGACTCCTCAGTTTGGGGTCCCACCAGTGTGTCAGTGACCCTACCGTCAGGGTTGACCAATAGGGTCGTGGGTAACACATTGGGCCGCTCAACCCCCAAATCTGGACCCGGATCCTGAGTGAGAATCGTAAAGTCGATCCCCATGGCGGCGGCTTGTGAGGTCAACGCCTCACCTTGCTTGCCATCGTAGTTGACCGCAAACACCACTAAACCTGTCCCTTCATGCAGTCGGTTGAGCTCAGGGATCTCCTCTCGACAAGGGCCGCACCAGATGGCCCAATAGTTCACTATTCGCCAGTGGCCCTGTGCTGGCAGCGCGCTAGTCTGCTTCTCGCAGCCCATGAGTAGAGCTGCTAGCAAACTACTGATTACCGCCATTATGAGGTGCCGCGACATACTTCCTTTAGCCCTTAGGCGTTGCGAATAAGTCAGCGAGCGACACGCTGAGGCAGTTATTTTCGTGCCCTCTGCTGTCACTGAGCAGGCTGG
>CAJQKG010000043.1 GCA_905478845.1 uncultured Luminiphilus sp. | reverse complement strand
CTCTGAAGTTACCCACGACGCACTTCAATCCAACACAGCTGATGACGCGCATCACAGCGCAGATTGACGTCTGCACCGAGACACTATTTGAGCGTCTCGGGTCAACCGGAACGGATTCTCCTGATCCTATCTTTATTGTCGGGCTACCCCGGGCGGGATCCACGCTACTTGAGCAAATTCTGGCGTCACATTCTCAAGTCGATGGCACGATGGAGCTCCATAATATTTTAGACCTCGCTAAACGACTGCGAGGGCGAGACGAGGCGGGCGCAACCGAGCCTCGCTACCCTAAAATACTAGGAGAACTCGATACGCCACTGTTCGCTCAGTTTGGGGAGCAATTCATAGAGCAAACACGGGTTTATCGCGGCGATGCACCGTTTTCCATCGACAAAATGCCCAATAACTTTTTCCATATCGGTTTAATCAAACTCATTCTCCCCAATGCCAAAATTATCGATGCGCGGCGTCACCCCATGTCGTGCTGTTTCAGTGGCTACAAGCAACTCTGGGGCGAGGGGCAGGAGTTTTCTTATGGGTTGACCGAGATCGGCAGCTATTACAAGCAGTACACTGAGTTGATGGCGCATTGGGATACCGTGTTGCCGGGCTTTGTCTTGCGGGTACACCACGAGGAGGTAGTGGATAATCTTGAGCATCAGGTAAGGCGGATCCTAGATTTCTGCGAACTGCCCTTTGAGGACGCCTGCTTGAATTTTCATCAGACGGAACGAACGATCAGAACCCCGAGCGCGGAGCAAGTGAGACAGCCGATCTATCGCTCTGGGCTAGATCAGTGGCGACACTTTGAGCATCATCTCGAGCCCCTTAAATCGGCATTGGGCGATGAGATACTGTCGACGTACGGTGTGACCTAAGCCGTATGATTTTCTCCCCTTCTCAGCAATTTGTATTCTTTGCCATTCCCAAAACCGGCACTCACGCGATACGGGAGGTATTTCGACCCCATCTGGGTACAGAGGACTGGGAACAACAACTGCGTTATGGCCAACAATTGTCGCCACTGCCCGAAATCGCCGCCATTAACCACGGGCATGTGGCATATCGGCAACTGGCGAGGGTGATCCCCGAAGAGACACTAGCGCAGTACTTTACCTTTGCCTTCGTGCGACATCCCTTCGATCGGTTTGTCTCAGTGTGTGCCTTTTTAGCGCGCACTGACCCCAGTTATCAAGACGACCCCACTGCATGGATGAAGCGAGCACTGACCCGCGCACCCTTTCGTAAACGCGTGCTGGTCGCGACCCAAAGCGACTTGCTCACTTGTGAACACTCAGGCTCGATAAAGTTGGACTTTGTCGGTCGCTATGAGTCGCTACAAAGTGACTGTGATCATATCTGCCAAACGTTATCGCTGCCGGCGGTGCCGCTGTCACGCAAAAACAGCTCCAAACACAGGCAACATCATGAGGTTCTTGATGATGAACTGCGGGAAACACTGACCGAGAGGTACGCGGATGACTTTGAGACGTTCAGCTACGACCCGTAACAAACTCTGCGGCACGCCGCGGCTGCAGGGCAGCGCCTAAAATACGCTGAACAATAATGGGGTTGATGCCGACGCCGTTCGACTGGGTCACCAACACCCTTGGGTTTTCTTCTAGGGCGGACCGCGTCCGTTGCAAGAGACCCTGGTAGCCCGCGATGCCCTCAGGTGTCAGGCCATATAAAGACCATTGCCTGCGCCAGTCGTGTACCAAATCGAACAATACGTCGTGGTAATAATTGAGCATGTGCGGGTCATTGGCTGGATTTGCACGACAATCATCCAGCAGCTCAGCCACGATGGCAGACATTTCACCCGGTGCCATAATCGGAGCAAACGGAAACCGCTCGGTGATCAATTTAGGTTTCAGATCAGGCTCGAAGGCTGTTACTTGAGGCGTCATGGGGACTTCTGATCGTTGCACCTGCCGCACCATTTGCCAAAATGCAGCGGAACCCGCGATATCAATCACCAGGTGAATGCGCTCATCAGCGCTGCCATTAATGACCCGATGCCGCCGCCAGGAGTCAAATAACCACGCCTCACCCGCCGCCATATGGACTTCGTCTGCCCCGCAAAAAAAGCGGACAGCCGGCTCGGTGATAATCGGCACGTGAATGCGCACGCGGCTGTACCAGTGATAGTTAAAGTCAACGTGCTCTTGCACCACCGCGCCCGGTGCCAGTCGCATCAACCGGCTACGTGCCACCACTTCGTTGAAGCCCGCCACAACCTGTAGCAGGTAAGGCGCGTTCAATAGATGAGGGGTTGGCGCCATCTGGCCATCGAAGCCATCCTTTAACTCGCCATTAATGGAAACCAGCGGCACGGCACTGTTGCCCTCCAGCCCAGACGGATGAGGCAGCCAAGCCTCATTCGATAAGCCTTGCAGCTCTTCGCCGAGGCGAGCGGCATCAAAATGGTAAGGCAACCTTAAGAAAGGTCGATCTAACTCCAAATAACCCTCCTCAGTGCTGCGTTTTTACCCACTCTAATATCGATGAGAAATCTCGGCCGCCATTGCCCTGGGCCTGGTGGGAAGAGAACGTAGCCATTGCCTGTTTGCCCATCTGATTGTCCAACTCACAGCTCTCCGCAACCTCGCACGCCAGACCGAGATCTTTCACCATAAGATCAACCATGAATCCCGGCCGGTATTGGTTACTGGAGGGAACACCTTCCATGACATCTGGCCATGGGTTGTAGACCTGCAGTGACCAATTGTTGCCGGAACTGGCCTTCATGATATTCGACAGTACTGCCGGATCGAGTCCATGCGCCTCGCCCATTGCCAACGCTTCACAGGTGCCAATCATATGAATTGCCAAGAGCATGTTGTTGGCGGCTTTTGCGACCTGCCCGGCACCTGCGGGACCGGCATGAAAAATCTTTTCCCCACTCCCCATGCCCGCCAGTATCTCTCTTGCACGTTCAAATGCGCTCTGGCTGCCGCCACACATAAAAGCAAGCGTCCCAGCAGTCGCCGCAGCCACACCGCCCGAGACCGGGGTATCCATAAAGTCGATCCCTAGTTTGGCAGCAGCCTCACCCACTTCACGCGCCGTGGTGGCATCGATCGTGCTCGCGTCCAGTATCAACGTATCGGTTGGCACCTGCGCTAGCAAACCGCTCTCACCCAAAAACGTACTCGCGACATGCTTACCTGCTGGCAACATACTGATAATCACGTCGGCATCCGATACGGCATCCAGCGCTGACGTGGCCACTAAAGCGCCCTCGGCGGCGAGCGCAGCACACGCCTCGGCAACCAGGTCGAAGACAGTGAGTGTATGCCCCGCAGCAATCAGGTTTTTGGCCATGGGGCCACCCATATTGCCAAGCCCTAAAAATGCAATCTGTGCCATGATTTACTCCGGTAATCCCAGCGCTGGCATGTCTGCAGGCGCAACAAAAAAAGGTTCGACCACGTCATCAGGCACTGACCTTAAATCGGGGTAGGTCCATGCAGGGTTGCGATCTTTGTCCACCAACAGCGCGCGGACACCCTCCGCAAACTCTGGGTGGCGCATGATATTGCAGCCCAAAATGAGTTCTGACTCAAAGACTTCACGCAAGTCGGCGTCTCGGGTCTGATTGAGCTGCCTAAAGATCCAACTCGCCGCCAATGGCGAACCGTGCAGCAATCCGTTTTGCGCTTTCGACAACCACGTATCGTCCCCTTCCCAAGCCGCCACTCGATCATGAATCTCGATCAGATCGCTGCCCGACATCCACGCATTAATAGTCTCTAGGTGCGGTTCTATCTGAGCCTCCGGTAGCGCGCCACTCGGCGTGATGTCAATCAAGAGCGCTGCAACGAGACCCTGATTGTGCTCAGCACTGGCACCCCAGTTTTGCTCAATTAAACGATTCAACAAGTCAGGCTTCTGCTCGTTGGACAGAAAGTGACTGCCCAGACCGCAAAAGAGCGCGTCCGCCGCATTAATGTGAGACGACGTGAGTGCGAGAAATCGACCGATATGCCCTTGCATCTGATTGAGGAACCAACTGCCTCCCACATCGGGGAACAACGCAATGGTGATTTCCGGCATACCAATGCGGGTGCGCTCACTCACAATTCGGTAACGACACCCTGCGAGAATGCCCAAACCCCCGCCCATGACCACACCATGCCCCCAACAAATGAGGGGCTTGGCATAAGTATGCAGCAGATAGTTCATTCGGTATTCGCGAGCAAAGAAATGCTCGGCATAATCGCAGGGGCCCCCAGGCGTTTCCAACGAGGAATTGCGGAGTGCTTGGACATCACCCCCGGCGCAAAAAGCCTTCTCTCCTGCGCCATCGATCAGCACAGCCACCACTTGCTCATTACTGGCCCAGTGCGCTAATTGATCTGCAATGATATCGACCATTTCACGCGTCAGTGAGTTCAGCGTTTTTTCTACATTGAGCGTCAGCTGGCCAATTATCCACTCACCAGACGAATGCTCCGTGACAATGACACTCTCTGTCATTGGTTTTTCCATTCAGGCTCACGCTTCTCAAGAAACGCATTGGTGCCCTCACGCTGATCTTCAGTTGAGAACAAAGCTACAAATTCATCGCGCTCAGCTGCCAGCCCGTCGGCAATCGCCACATTACGTGCAGAGTGAATCAAACGCTTACAGGCGGCGACTGAGGTGGGCGATTGATTCCCGACTTTTGCCGCTAACGCAGTTGCCGCAGCGAGAGATTCTCCCGACGGCACAACCTCCTCAACTAAACCCAGTGCGCACGCCTGCTCAGCACCAATGCGCTCACCACACAAAATCATGCGCTTCGCCCAGCCTTCACCCACTAATTGGGTCAGTCGTTGCGTCCCACCCGCACAAGGCAACAAACCCACTCGTGCCTCGGGTAGCGCTAACGCCGCCTGCTCCTCTGCAATCCGAATATCGCAGGCGAGTGCGACCTCAAGCCCACCCCCCATTGCAAAGCCGTTGATCGCTGCAATCGAAACCCCTCGGAAGTCCGCTAGCGTCTCGAACGCTTCACCAAAAGCCTCTCCAACGGCACGCGCCACATCAGCATCGCCAGACGCAAACTGATTCAAATCCGCTCCAGCAGAGAAGAACTTCTGGCCCGCCCCAGTCAGCACTAGCGCGTAGACGGTGGGCTCTTGATTGAGTGCTTCTATCACATGGCGCAAGGCAGGCAAGCTCTCACGATCCCAGGTATTGGCGCCGGGGTTGTCGATGACGATCGTTGCAATATTGCCGTCGATCGACACTTTGATTTTTTCGGATGGACTGATGCTCATTGAATAACCTCCAGTGCGCCGTCCATCAATAACTTTCGACCGACAATCACGCGCATAATTTCATTAGTACCTTCGAGTATTTGATGCACCCTCGTGTCGCGCACATAGCGCTCAAGCGGGTACTCCTTGATGTAACCATAACCACCCAGTAACTGCAGGGCATCGTTGCAGATAGTGAACCCCGCGTCGGTAGCAAAGCGTTTTGCCATGGCACAGTAAGTGGTTGCCTGGGGATCTTTATTATCCAGTTTACTCGCAGCCAGCCGGATCATTTGTCGACTCGCCACTAGATCGGTCAGCATATCTGCCAACTTAAATTGCGTATGCTGAAATTCGGCGATGGCCGTATCAAATTGCTTACGATCTTTGACATACGCCGTCGCATCCGCAATAGCACGCTGCGCCGTACCGACCGAACACGTCGCAATGTTGATGCGGCCGCCGTCTAGCCCTTCCATGGCGATAGCAAACCCCTGACCCTCTTCACCAAGGCGGTGGCTCATTGGCACCCGGACATTATCAAAAGTGACCATCCGGGTGGGTTGCGCATTCCAACCCATCTTGTGCTCTTTTTTGCCGTATTGAACGCCTTCCGCGTCCGCGGGAATCAATAAGGCCGTAACGCCTTTAGGCCCCGCATCGCCAGACCGAGTCATGACGACGAGTACATCGGTTTCACCCGCGCCAGAAATAAAGACCTTACTGCCGTTCACCACATAATGATCGCCGTCTTGCTGCGCACTGGTGCGCAGGCTCCCCGCATCTGAGCCCGCACCCGGTTCCGTAAGGCAGTAAGAGGCCAATTTCTCCCCCATTACCAAGGCGGGGCACCAAGCCTCTACCGTAGATTCCTGACAATATTTGCCAATCATAGCCGTGGCCATGTTGTGAATCGTTAAAAAGGCCGCGGTGGTGGTACAACCCTTTGCGAGTTCTTCCACAATGAGGCTGGCATCCAGTCGTCCCATCCCCAAACCGCCAGCAGACTCTGGGGTGTACATCCCCATAAACCCCAGCTCACCCGCTGCACGCAACGCCTCCTTAGGAAAGATGGATTCGGCATCCCATTGCGCCGCATGGGGCGCAAGCGCTTTATCTGAGAACGCTTTAGCACTGGCGATATAAGCCTGTTGCTCATCGTTCAATTCAAAATTCACTGCAGACTCTCCAATTATTTTCTCAATGTAACGAATGGGCCTGGGTTATCCCGTCGCTAGACCACACACGCGCTTAAACGCACCCAGAATGCGTAGTATAAACCCTTCACCCGCAAACCCCACTCCGCGATAGCGAGTGACCCGCCCATAAGACCCACGACTAGCCTGACTTTTCCACATCATGCCGACTGGCGCGCAACGGCGGTGCAGTTTACCCTATCGCTTCTCATTTTTTAGCTATTAAGGCAGGACCGACCATGTCTCAGGACAGCGATAACCCACAGGCTTTCATTGCAGATTTAGTAGCACGCTCTCGAGCAGCGCAAAAACAGATCGAGCACTATTCTCAAGAGCAAGTGGACGCCTTAATTCGCGCTATGGTGTGGTCTGTTGCCAGACCGGGTGTCGCCGAAGACATTGCGCAGTTTGCAATTGACGAGACTCAGCTGGGAAATTACGACGGCAAATTTCTCAAAATTCAGCGCAAAACCCGCGCCACGCTGCTCGATATCATTGACGATAAGTCAGTGGGTGTTATTGAGGAGTATCCGGAGCGCAATATCAGGGTACTGGCGAAGCCACTTGGTGTGATTGGCGCACTTGCTCCCTCCACCAATCCTGAAGCGACGCCCGTTATCAAAGGCATTCATGCCGTCAAAGGCCGCAATTCAATCATCGTTGCACCCCACCCAAGAGCGAAACTCACCAACAAGAAGATCTGTGATCTGATGCGCGCGGCGATCAAAAAGATGGGGGCGCCTGAGGATTTAGTGATTGGTATCGAAACACCCAGCCTCGAAACGACGAATGAGCTGATGCGACAGTGTGATCTGGTACTGGCTACTGGTGGCGGCGCAATGGTTAATGCCGCGTACTCCAGCGGCACACCGGCATTGGGTGTCGGCGTCGGTAACGCCGTGATTACCGTTGATGAATCGGCCGATCTGGATGCCGCGGCAGAAAAGATTCGGATTTCAAAGACGCTCGATCTGGCCGCTTCCTGCTCCTCGGATAACTCGGTCGTTCTGCTAGATGGCATTTACGACACCATGCTGGACAAGCTCAGAGCAGAAGGTGGCTATGTGTGTAATGCGGAGGAGAAAACCGCACTGCGCAATACCCTGTGGGACGATGAGCTGCATATCAATACCGCTATGGTCGCGCAGCCCCCAGAAAAAATTGCGCAAATGGCGGGCCTGACTATTCCAGACGGAGTCCAGTTTTTTATCGTGCTCGAGGACGGCTACGGGCCAGAGCATCCGTTTTCTGGAGAGAAGTTATCGGTGATCATGGCGCTATATCGCGCCCGAGATATCGATCACGCGATTGAATTGACGCGCCATATTCAGGCCTATCAGGGGCAGGGCCATTCATGCGGCATCTATTCCAATAACGACCACAATATTATGAAAGTGGCCGAGAATACCTACACGTCACGGGTGATGGTGAATCAGCCCCAATCGGCCTCCAATAGCGGTAACGTGTGGAATGGTATGCGACAAACCTTCTCGCTCGGTTGCGGATCTTGGGGTGGCAATGGCACTAACAATAATATTTCTTGGCGTGATCTCATTAACGAAACCTGGGTGTCGTTACCGCTCGCTGAGCCTAAGGTGATCCCCTCTGATGAGGATCTTTTTGGTGATGTGATTGACCAGCTCGGTTAACCCGCTCCGTCAGAAAACATGGCGGGGACAGGACACATGAGCCATCAGAATGACTTTGACCTCATGGACCCTGCCGTGCAGCAATGCCCTTATGCTGGTTACAAAAGGCTCCGGGACACTGAGCCGCTGTATAAGATGCCCTCGGCGGATTTTCATTTAGTCACTCAGTACGACTTAGCGCGGGAAATCATTAGGGCACCCGATGCGTTTCCCAGCAGCGTCAGCCCTATGGCGCTATCTGACGACGGCATTGCTCCCGAGATCATCGATATTTATGCCTCAGGCGGCTGGGTACCGCTCGCCTCATGCTCAACGTCTGATCCCCCTTACCAGACGCGCGTGCGTGGTTTTTTGGAAAAGCTCTTTACGGCTGAGCGGGTTCGGGCAGCCACTCCCATGATCGATAAGATTGCTGAGACCTTACTCGATGACCTTGAGGGAGAGACCGACGTCGAATTTATTCAGGCGTTCGCCCACCCTTTACCCATGATGGTGATCGCTGACTTATTGGGTGTCCCTCAATCCGATATCAGTCAATTCAAAATCTGGTCTGACGCGATTGTCGAACCGTTTAGCATGATGGCCTCACGAGAACGCCGCATTGAATGTGCGCAGCTCGTGGTCGAAATGCAGGCGTACTTTGCCGACATGATCGCAGAACGGCAACGACAACCCCGAAACGATCTCATCAGTGAAGCCATCGCTTATCGAGATGACAGTGATGTCGCCTTTACGATGCAAGAGCTCATGACCATCATCACGATTGATTTATTGGCATCGGGTAATGAAACCACGACCGCCGCGATTGGCTCTGGTATGAAGCTATTGATTGAGGATTCCTCCGCACTAGCCGAGATCATCGCGGAGCCGGCATTAATCCCTCGCCTAACAGAGGAGATTTTGAGACTCGAGTCGCCAGCGCAAGGGATGTTTCGGCGATGTGCGAAAGACAGCACGCTTAATGGTGTCACCCTCGCCGAAGGTGAACTGCTCAACATTCGCTTTGGCGCCGCTAATCGGGATGAACGGCAGTTTGCTCACCCGGATCAAATGGATCTTCATCGGCCCAAACCCGGCGGACATCTTGCCTTCGGTATGGGTCGGCATGTCTGTGTGGGGGCGGCACTCGCTCGACAAGAAATCATCAGCGCCTTTCGTGCACTGACAGAGCGCTATGATCGTTTTTGGCTCACGGCGGGTAGTGGCGAACCGTGTTATCAACCGAGCCTATTTGGCCGCAACTTACTCTCGCTACCGATTAGCTGGTCGTCCCGTAACTGAAACGCGTCATGGCAGCAAATCACCGGGGAAATCGCCCGGAAACTGCTCGGCCACCAAGCGCTCAGGCCACAGAAACGACAGACGCATGGTTGAGATCCGCCACCCCTGTGTCGTTCTGACATAGCGGTCTTCATACAGCCCAATCCATAACAAGGGGTTTTCGCTGGCTGATCGCGTGAGCTCAAAATCCAGTAACTGGCGGCGCCCAACCGCCGTGTCAGCATCTTGCCATTCGATCCAGTGCTGCGTGTTGGCATGCATCGCGACAAAAGG
This sequence comes from uncultured Luminiphilus sp., assembly GCA_905478845.1. Classification (GTDB taxonomy): domain Bacteria; phylum Pseudomonadota; class Gammaproteobacteria; order Pseudomonadales; family Halieaceae; genus Luminiphilus. The sequence continues at coordinate 3,787 of CAJQKG010000043.1, read as the reverse complement.
ATGGCCCCCCATGTCTTGATTCACCGCAGCATAGTTCGTCAACACCGTATCAATCCCTTCCCAGGCGCCATAGGGGCCAAAATGACAAACAATATCGGGCGTAAAGACCTCTCTCAACCGTTCGAGATAATGATGGTCGAGAAAGTGGGAATAACGAAGCGTCAAATTGCGGATAGCATCCTCATCCAACAACTGACGAAGCCGCCGATACTCTTCTGTTGTGAAAGCATTATCAGACACTGACTGCTCAGCCATATAGTATTGCTCCGTGAGGCTGACAGCGTATCAAGTGATGCACGGCATGCAACGTCAACCCGACTAAAGTGACTTACAATACTAATATACCGCTCGAGCAGAATACATGAGGGATCACTATGAGCCGAATCAGTTTTGTACCCGTTGCCGACTGGCCAGAAACGCTTAAATCTTTTAGCGGAGCAGAGACTGCCCGTGACATCGAACTCGGCATCACCAGAATGCTCGCGCACGCCCCCGCTGCTGCTATGGGCCCGCTTCAGTTTGGTGCCGCCTTGGTGAATCATCGCACCTTACCTGAACGCCTGATAGAGCTATTACGGCTTCGTATCGCTTTCCACAATCAGTGCCGCAGCTGCATGGCGATTCGCTATCAACGAGCCGCGGCCGACGTCACCGAGGCTGACGTTTGCAGCTTAGAGACGCCCGCCGAGGCCGATCAGCTCAATGATAAAGAGCAACTCGCTATTGAATTGGGCGACCGATTCGCCTGTGATCACCTGTCTATTGATGATGCATTTTTTACCGCGTTAAAAGGTGAATTCACGGAGGCTGAGATCATGGAGCTACTCATGCATTGTGCGCTCTATGTCGGGGTAGGCCGATTGGCCGCCGTACTGGATATGACGGAAGAGCTGCCCGCTGGATTTGCACAGCCCTTTGGATCGGACCATATTGTCAGCCCCTCGTCTGATGCACCCGTACTGGTTCGATAAGAGCCTCCATAATATCGCACTACAAAAAAGGCTTTAGCCATGCACGCAAAAATCAAATCGAGACGAGCCTTACCATTCGGGCTGTCTGTGTTGCTTACCGCTTGCTTTGCCTCACACGTCCTATCAGAACCCTCGGCCGGCTGGGCACTACCCGGGGGAGGGCAGGGAGGCGGTCACTTCAGTACCGCAACCCAAATTACACCCGATAACGTCTCCGATTTAACCATTGCTTGGGTGCATCGGTCGGGCGATTACAGTGAGGGCGACAATTTCATCGATGGCTTATCGGGAACGAAGCCACTGCAATCTTCATGGCAAGCCACCCCGATCCTGATTGAAGATCAATTGGTGATCTGCACCCCCTTTAATCGCATTATCGCGGTCGACGCCTCGACCGGTGAAGAACGGTGGTCCTTCACGCCTGATATTGACGTCGCGAGCTTTGGTATGCCTCGCTGTCGCGGTGTGACTCAATGGCAAGACCCTCGCACGACTGAAGGTGAGAGGTGTCACACCGTGGTCATCGCCCCCCTCATGGACGCTCGTATCGTCGGGCTAGACGCCATAACAGGTGAGCGCTGCTCGTTTGGTAACAAGCAAAACCTCGATCTCAGTATCGGGTTAGGCCCCTATGAAGTCGGGTTTTACATGCTCAACACCCCCCCCGTCATCGTCAACAACACCCTGATCACAGGCGGGTCAGTGGCTGACAACATCACCACTAAGGTGCCCAGTGGGGTGATTCGATCTTACGACCTCCTCACTGGGGAGTTACTGTGGGCCTGGGAGCCACTCGGCGATCCGATGGCAAAGCCTAACGCGCCGGATGACCCGATTAACGCCGCTGTTGAACCAGTGCCGACTTCGACCGACCAGAGTAAGACCCACTCCTCAGATCCAACATTCCAGCGAGGAACGACCAATTCTTGGTCCTTTCTCTCTGTCGACCCGAACTTGGGGTTGGTTTATGTACCCACTGGAAACACCTCTCCCGATTATTATGGTGGGCAACGAGACGGGCTCGATTATTACTCCAGCTCAGTGGTGGCGCTGCACATAGACACCGGCGAAGTCGCCTGGCATTTTCAGACTGTCCATCATGACATTTGGGATTTTGACGTGCCTTCTCAGCCCACGTTTTTCGACTGGGATCGAGACGGTGAACCCGTTCTTGGACTCGCTCAAACAACCAAACAGGGTTACGTCTTTTTACTCGATCGTGAAACGGGAGAGCCCCTTTTTCCTGTTGTGGAGACGGCCGTCCCACAAGGTGCTGTTGCGGGAGACTTCACGGCACCCACGCAGCCGATTCCGAGCAAGCCTCGATCCCTGTTTGAACTGCCGGGTGAAAATGATCTGCTGTGGGGGCTAACGCCATGGGATAAAGGGGCTTGCGCAAATACGCTTGAAGACATCCGTTACGAGGGCCCTTTCACGCCGCCAACAACCGAGGGTGCGTTGCACATGCCCAGCGCATTTGGCGGCCAAAACTGGGGGGGGCCCGCTATTGATTCGGTGAGAGGCAAACTGATCGTCAATACGCTGCACATGGGAACCATCCTGCAGTTATTGCCTCGAGAAGCGTGCGGACCCGAGACGGGGCCAGACCCAGTCGCACCCGGGCCCTTTATCTTGGAGCCAGGTGAGGGAACACCTTATTGCAACCGCCGCTGGCTTGGGTTCGTCTCCCCCCTAGGTGTGCCTTGCACCCCTCCACCTTGGGGTACCCTCGCCTCCATCGACCTTCAGACTGGCGATGTTGACTGGCAAGTTCCCCTCGGCACCACACGAGACATGGCGCCGTTCCCATTTTGGTTCATCAAAGGATCACCGAACCTGGGCGGGCCCGTTGTGACGGCGAGCGGCCTCACGTTTATTGGTGCCACCACAGATCACTACTTGCGGGCTTTCGACACCCAAACCGGTGACGAGTTATGGAAAGGTCGCCTGCCCACTTCAGGCCATGGATTGCCCATTACTTACCAGCTACAGAAAGACAGCGCGCAATATGTCGTGATTGCAGCGGGCGGCCACGCGGCATTGGGCACGCCGCCTGGGGACCACTTAATCGCTTTTAAATTGCCCAACAAAAAATAGAGGACAGACTATGAGTGCGGGTATCACCACCACCCCAGAGGGCGATCTGCTGGCTAATATCCATGAACTCGAGTGGTTAGATGTCGGCGGCGGCACACAGTTTAAAATTCTCAGGCTGTGTGAGAAAACAGGGCAGTGGGCGTTATATGTTCATATGGATCCAGGCGCTCGCTTTCAGGCCCATCGCCATGAGGGGACCGGGCAGTTTTTTATCATGAGTGGCGAATTGATTTACGACGTGGGAACCGCGGCGCAGGGCACCTATGGCTTCGAGCCTATCTTCGCAGAACACCGAGACGCGCACTGCGTTGTCGAGACAGAAATGCTGTTTCTAGGAGAAGGGGCCGTGACCTATTTCACTCCAGAAGGTGAAATCGATTATGTCTTCAATGCCATGACGCTCAAAGCGGCACAAGCGGGTGACGGGCAACTCGATATCGGCTCTGAGGGTTGAGCGCGCTTTACGACGGCACCTTCTGCAGCCACTGGGCAATAGCGCCTAAAAAGGTCGCCGCCTGAGCGCCATTGATCACGCGGTGGTCGCTGCCCAGTGTCAGCGTCATGATCGACTGAGCGACCACGGCCCCTTGGGCGTCAAAAGCCGGTACTCGTCGGATCGCGCCCACTGATAGCACCATCACTTGAGGGGGCGTCACCATGGCCGTGAACGCGCTCACACCATACATACCCAGATTGCTGATCGTGATCGCAGCGGGAAC
>CAJQKG010000042.1 GCA_905478845.1 uncultured Luminiphilus sp. | reverse complement strand
CTGTCTTCACACGCCTAGTATGGCGACGACTTGAGGCCAGCTACTGTCATCAGGTCCTTTCTCTGCCAGTACTAATAGCGCTTATTGACTGCTCCAGATTACGGGACATAGCCATAGAGTACGCCCGCAATTTTTCGCAGTTGTATCTCCTCAGCCCCCTCTGTAATGCGATAGCGACGGTGATGTCGATAAATGTGCTCGAAGGGTTTGTGACGCGAGTAGCCTAATCCACCATGAAACTGCATGGCCGTATCGGCGGCGTTGCACACCAGTCGATTTGCTCGGTAATTACACATCGACACTTTGTCGGTTAGCCGTTTTGCCACATCGACTTTTTCCATCTGGTCCATTTGTGCCGCCGTCTTGTAGATCAAGAGCCTCAGCATTTCCGCCTCTGTCTGTAGTTCGACCAGTGGAAACTGAATACCTTGATTCACCGCGAGGGGCTTTCCAAAGGGCGCTCTTTCGCGCGTATAAGCGAAGGTTTCATTAAGGCAGTATTGCGCGGCACCGAGCGAGGATGCGGCCTGTCGGATACGACTTTCATGGACAAAGTGCATGGCCACTTTGAGCCCTTGATCGAGCTCACCGAGGACTGCTGAGTCGGCAATAAACACCTCATTGAGAGTGCAGTAGGGATGGTCTGTTGGCATATTAAAAGTCCACAGGTACTCCCCCACTTCAAAACCTGCTGCATCAGTGGGCACTACAAAGCAGCCAATACCCGAAGCGCTGCCTTGATGTCCAGAGTGCCGTGCGAAGACCAGAACGTGACTCGCTTTGTGTAACCCCGTCGTCCACATTTTCTCGCCAGTAATACGCCATCCACTGACACCATTGCGAATGGCTCGCTCAGCGCGAGTCTCCATCCACGTGGCATCTGACCCATGAGCTGACTCAGTGAGACCGAAACACCATCCCAATGCGCCCGTTAACATCGGTTCCATCCATCGGGCTTGCTGTTCGGGCGTCCCAAAGTCGTGCAGCACCATCGGCGTCATCAAATTACCGACGATCGAGTTCTCATTTTGTAGATCGTTGTGGAGCCCCAAGCCCTTTCCCGCTAGATGCTCACGGATCCGTGCCATGGCCAAGTTGGTGCCATTTTGGCCCCCATAGGTTTCAGGTAAGGCGTAGCGGAAGTGGCCGGCAGCATCCGCGCGGCGACGCATCTCTGTGAGCAGTGCTTCCCAGTCTTCGCTGGGTAAGCCATCGCGATCCCAGTCGGTGCGGGCGTGTTCGCGGCGATGATCGAAAAAGCGAATATTGTCGTCTTGATTCTCAAGCGGCGTAATCTCGCGCTCGATAAAGGCGTCGAGCACGCTCAAGTACTCCTCGATCGATTCAGGAATCTCAAATAAAAACTGATGCGTCATAGGTAAATGGTCTCCGAGTGACGTTGAGCCGTTAGCGGAACCGCAACCACGTCGTTACCGTGTGTCTGCTACTGGATCGATATCAGTGGTCAGATAGCGCCATTTTTCAGCTGCTACGACCCGATTAGCATACCGTGGGTTGTTAATGGCGCTGAGCAAAAGCTGTCGCTGTTTGAGGTAATCTAAAAACGCCGCATCCGGCTTAATCCGTCGTTTGGCGAGGGCTTGCGATATTTGCGGCACAACATCGTCATCGGGTGCTCCATCGGGTATCCATTTACTGAACGCGGCGTGATCCAATGCCGACAACCTTGGGCCTAATGCCTGCTCCCGCTGAACAATGCCGATCACGTTAGCGGCCACCCTCGCGTTGAATTGATCCCGGTCGTTGAGCGCGGGAGTGACGGTCTCAGCGAGAAATCCTTTCACGGCCTGCAGTAATTCCTGGGAGGTGACGTGGGTAGCGGTGATTGATTCGTCAAGTTCGGTCACAAAGTCTCCCAGGTGTCGATTAAGTAAATGAGATCTAATTCGGCTTCCGATCGTCGTCTAGCGATCGCCGCGCGTTCGATATCACCGCTACCGCTGTGCCAGAGTGCGCCCATGGTCTGACACACCAGGCCCCAGTTCAGTGCGGCAAATATCTCCCAGTATCTCAGGCTCTCTAGATCCGGCGCCCATCCAGCGATCGATCGATAGCCGGCGAGTAAATCAGCGTATTCGCCAAATCCACCCACTGGTTTTTCGATGTTGCCAAAGCGCCATACATGGGCGCAAAGGTAGCCAAGATCCTCGGCTGGCGGGCCCTGATGTGCCAACTCCCAGTCGAGAATACCGGCGAGTCCCTGCTCATTCACTAATAAATTGCCGGTGCGAAAATCACCGTGCAATAACACGCATTGTGCGTCGTTCGGAGCGTGATCAATCAACCAGTTAAGCCCGAATTGCATGGCCGGAGACACATCGCCAAAGATCTGCAAGCGCCGCTGTATGCCATTGAAGCGATGCGCGAGCGTTGAGGGCTTAATCGTGTTGGGCAGCTGCGAACAGTCGACGGTATGCGTCTGTGCGAGTGCCTCACCACATGCGTAGGCCAACCCGTTGCGGGCTGCGTCAAATTCAGCTGCGTTGAGCCACTGTTGAGGGATACTCTCACCCGGAATAAAGGCCATGATAAAAGCCTCTCCCAAAGGGTGTGACGCCTCCAGCACGGTGTAGATGTGAGGGACGGGCACTGCGGTTTGAGCGGCGAGTTGAATGATGGCGGCCTCGTCCACTAACGAGAGACCGAGAATATCGCCGTCAAGACCCTCCACCGATTCGGCGTTAAAAGGCCGTCGTCGTAAAATGAGTGGTGTCTCATGCCATGTGAAGCGCCATGTTTCGTTATTAGCCCCCCCGGAGAGCCGCGTTAGGTGGGTAACGCGAGTTCCGACAACGTGGTCAATCTCTAACCCCTCTAGGACTCGGTTGAGATGCTCAGCAAGCGCTTCAGGTTTCATGTTTCCTTAAGTGCCTAATCGACTGGGAGGCTCAGGCGAGCGTGAGCCAGCGTGGCACAGGCCGAGGGAGCAACGAGTGTTGCCGGTGTTTAATCCGCTTGCCCACTCTCGATACCCCTGCAGCCGATACGCCATCAACAGACCCTTTATCCTTTTTCGATCTGGAATGTCAGACCCGCGTGCGCTTCGAGGCGATCAATCAACGCTTGTCCCAGCGCTGCAGCAGGTGTCCACAATCCGCCAGCAGCGAGTGCTGGGTTTTCCAACAGGCAAATAGCCGCTTCCGCCAGCATTTTAGAGGTAGACCCATAGCCCGGGTCTCGATCGCCCTGCACGCTCGAGATCATTAACTCCCCCTCGCAGTTTTGGCCGGCGAAGAGGGCATCATAATTGCCGTTTTCTCGTTCTTCTTGTGTGGGACCCTCGCCAGGCTGTAAGTCGCTTTTACCGATGGAGTCGTCTTTTGCAACGTAATCTGCTGCGGCTTTACCTTGCTCACCATCACCGGTTAATAACATCTCGTCGTAGCGGAAATCCTCGCCATATTGGTGACCTAGTAAAAAGTTAGAGCGATGGATATTTTTAGTGTTAATCGCCGCCATGATGAAGGGTGCACTCCAGCTATTGAGCTCCTCGTCATACTGAGGCGCCGCACCAGTGGGCTGCTCTGGGCCGGTAAAGCCTTCTGTTAACGCAAAGGGGTTGGTGAGTACCTTGATAATGCCAGGATTGGCTTGTGCCGATGCCATGGTGGCGCGCATTGAGGCAATCGTTCCACCGGAGAAAGTGCCGTTCATTGCTCGGACTCTACCCTTCACCGTGGCAATGGGCTTTCCTGTCTGACTGATGGCGTGCTGCTGCAGGCAATACACACCCAAATCAAAGGGAATGGAGTCAAACCCACAGCTATGGACGATGCGCGCGCCAGAGGCTTTTGCGGCGGCGGAGTGCTGAGCAATCGTCTCGTGCATCCAGCTGGGTTCACCCGACAGATCAACGTAGTCCGTGCCCTGTTCCGCGCACTGTCTGATCAACTCCTCTCCGTAGAGCTGATAGGGCCCAACGGTAGTGATGACCACTTTACAGTCCGACACCATCTGCCTGACAGAGGTTGCATCGTCACTGTCTACACTCACCAGTTCGACACTGTCAGGGATGCCAAGTGCTGTCCGTACTGAGGCTAATTTTTCGAGGGACCGCCCAGCCATCGCCCAATTGAGCTCGGTATGGGCATATTCTTGTTGCAGATACTCTGCAACGAGGCGTCCGGTATATCCGGAGGCGCCGAAGACCACAATGTCATATTTCGTATTTGCATCAGCCATTTTGTACAACACTCCAAAAACAATAATGAGATAGGTCGACAAGGTTACCTTGTCTCAACAGTGAGAGGGCGTTTGACGGGTACCTTTTTGAAAGGATGGCGGTTCCATAAAATGGCGCATGCAGTTCAATAGTGCAGGCAACACCTTGTGTTCCCGTTATGATGCCACCATGACCTCGCCAAACAACACTCGAAACGTCATTGAATTACTGCTCTCAGCCATCGAGTCGCGAGACCTACGCGCGATACGAAGCGCGTTACATCCCAGCGCCACTTGGCAGAACGTGCCGCATGCGTCGGTGCAAGGCAGGGAAGCAGTGATGGCCTTACTTGCCAACATCGTGTGTTGGTCGGATAAAGTGCAATGGGATGTGGTCTCTGTTGCCATCGAGAACAATATGGGATGGCTCGAGCGGCTGGACCGTTTTTGGCTGGCTGGCGAGGAGCATTGCGTTGCCTGCAACGGTATTTTCACAATAGACCCAGAGACTCAGACGGTCCTCTCGGTGCGCGATTACGTTGATCTTGGCGAGTGGCGAAGTCGGGTAGGCCCTGTGCTAGCGGATTTTTCGGGTCGCTCACCTGCTGCGGTGGTGAGGCGACATGTGGCGGCCGTGGCGCGTCGTGATCCCGTTGCCATGGCGGCTGATTACACACTCAATGCGGTACTGGAACGCCCCGGTACGTGCCATGAAGGCTGGTATGCCATCGCCGATTACTTCGATTCTGTGCCCTCGAGGTTAGCGGGCCGTGAGCTCACCTTTGGCTCAATGGACGCAATGGGATCTGACAGGATTAACCTCCCGTGGCACATCACAGAGGGTGTCGATGCCGTTGTATCAGGCCACGATACCTTTCAAATCGTTGCGGGTAGCATCGCGCATCAGGTAACGGTGTTAAGCGAAGGTGACTTTTAATAACGCCCCGCTCTCGAATGGCTCCAGTAGCAGTTGGCGGTCGTGCTAGCAGTGGCCGTTGTTGTCAACAGGTCACTGCACCGCCTGACGTAGCGGGGGATTCGTTTTGGCCGCTGCGGGGCGTCGCTGAACGGCCAATATCACTAATGGCATAAGATATGCCATTAGTGATACCATGTGTCACCAACTTAACGCCGAGTGATGACAGTATGCAGATCTTACGAACGCCCGAAGCCTGTTTTGATGATTTGCCAGAATATCCCTTCGAGCCGCATTACACCGACATCGACTCGGGTGATGGTGGCACGCTTCGCATTCACCACTTGGATGAGGGGGACCGCGATGCACCGATCGTGCTGTGTCTCCATGGACAGCCCAGTTGGAGTTATCTTTATCGAAAAATGGTGCCATTATTAGTCAAGGCTGGGTTGCGGGTCATTGCCCCTGATTTACCCGGCTACGGCAAGTCCGATAAGCCGGCAGCGAGAGAGGATTACAGCTACCAGCGCCAAGTAGACTGGATGGGTCGCTGGCTCGAGGCCAATGATTTTTCGGATATCACGCTGTTTGGACAAGATTGGGGCGGCTTGATCGGACTGCGCTTGGTCGTCGATTACCCGGAGCGAATGGCGCGAGTTGTCGTGGGTAATACGGGATTGCCTTATGCGCCACAGGTGCCCGATGACATTATTCAGCAAGTCGCGGTTTTTCGAGCCGAAGCAAAGACCCCGACCTTACCCGAGATGTCCAGAGCCATCGCCAAGTTAGCGCAGCCTGATGCGGCGCCCTTTGCATTTGTTTTGGGTTTTGCCTATTGGCAAAAGTTTTGCTGGGAAACTGAGAGTCTGCCGGTCGGCTTTATGATGGAAAGCATGGTTGAGCGTGTCGCCAGCTGGCGAGTGGCACTACCGTTACTGGGGCATCAGTTTTTCGGGCGCCGTCTGCGCCCCCTCACTCCGCTTGGACATGCCTACGAGGCACCTTTTCCAGACGCGCGTTTTAAGGTTGGCCCCCGAGCGATGCCGAGTCAGGTGCCCACCCTACCTACCGATCCTTCGTTGAGTGCACAGGCAGATGCTTGGGCATTTTTTGAGCAATTCGAGAAGCCCTTTCTGTGCTTATTCACGGCAGACGACCCCGTTACCCTCGGGGCGGATAAACCGTTTCTCGCCAAAGTGCCGGGTGCTGCCGGTCTTAATCATCAAGTGTTCGAGCGTGGAGGGCACTTTCTGCAAGAGCGGTGCCACCATGAGCTCAGTCAGGCAATTATCGACCTAATTCATAGCACGTAGCTCGGGCAGGTTCGGTATTTAAGGGGTTCTATTAGGTGCATTGAGGGTCGATTGTCTCGAAGTTGTGGCGCGATCTACATACGCTTTCTCAGTTTAGGATCGTTACGCCGCGGAGAGGGTCATCGCCGTTGATGAGCGAATAAAGTGCCTCTGCAAGGCGCTCACTCTGATGGACGCAGGTCTGCCAATACGCGACTCGCTGATGTGGTGATAGACGGCGAAAGTCGGATCGGTCTGGAATCTTTTGGTGCGGCAGTGTTTCAAGAAATGATCGACTGGGGCACATCAGTATCAAGTTGTCGATGGCGGGCCGCAACTGAGCACGCCATGGCAGCATTTTATCAAACCAGCCCGGGATCATTAGATCACTAAAGTGCGGATACAGTATGAGCCCGTCGGTATCTGAGTTGGTGAGGGAAAAATGATAATCGATAATCCCGCCATCCCAGAAAGGACCGCTAGTAGCGCCTGGAATCGATGCTTCACATTGCATGAGTAGCGGGATCGCGCCGCTGGCCTTGAGTGCGGGGATGAGATTCCCTTCGGATAGGGTCACGGTTTGCGTATTGAAATCTGGCGCGAAGGGGACGGTAGAGATTGCCGTGTGGCAGAAGGCAATACGCTGAAAAAAACCAGTCAATGCTTTTCGGCTGAGGGCATTTGCTGCGCTGGCTACTGCCATGCTCGCGGCGAGGGGCAGTCCAGATTGTCCCTTAGCAAGACCTCTGCCTCGCGCCGTGACGATGATATTGTGAAACCGGTCATGTTCAATGATGTGGGTCGCACCGTGAGGTCCGATTGCCTCGTGTAATAGCTGTTCCGCTACGTGACTGACCTCTGCCGGTGAGGGTTTTGCGCGACTGTATTGCTGTTGAAGATACGCTGTTTGCAATCGTTGAATCGCAGCGCCGGGTTGCGGTTGGCTCAAACACGCATGGCGCCAGGTGCCGATAGACGAACCCAGCAGTTGTAGGGGTTGGCTTTGATGGCGTAACAGTTCGCTGGCCAGCATTTGGTCGAGTTCTGACAGGATCAGCCACTTGGGTCCGCCCGAAGCCCCAATCAGCGTTTTGAAGGGTGCGCCTTTCCAGCCCTGATCACCGATGATTTTTGCGGCGGTTCTACCTAGGTAAAGTGAGAGGGGTTGATCCATAGAAGGCATGCCTACTTAAGTGCCAGGGTAGGCAAACGGGATACCATAAGTACCGCATTCGCCATTGTGAGATCCGGTTGGGTTATCGCTTCTCAGTGTACCGAAAGGGAGTTGAGGTTACATTTGCGCTAAGACAGCAGCATTCGTTGACAGTATTCGCCAACAGTCTCTGCCAGTATCCTATGCTCAGTATTGCTGTGTGCCGGCGCGTCACCACCTGAAAATCGTTTCTTGCAGGCATGCCGAGTAGCAGAGATACGCTGGGAGTATCGCGAGAAGAGTGTTATGCAAAATGATCAGGTAAATAGCTTACGCATTAGAGACATAGTGAAGGCATTTGACATCGCTAGCGGATTATCCGAACCCCTTGCTGAGTCATATATGCAGTGGTACGCAGGGCTCGTGCAGCATTTGGCGACGTGGTCACGGACCTGTGCGACACCGCCCATTATTGGTATCAGCGGTTGCCAAGGTTCGGGGAAAAGCACGCTAGCCACCTTAATGACGCAGACAATGTGTCAAGTAAATGGTGTCTCGGCAGTAGCACTGTCGCTCGATGATTTTTATCTCACGAAAGACGCACGTCGACAGCTTGGCGTCGATATTCACCCGCTACTGACGACGCGCGGTGTGCCCGGAACTCACGATGTACCACTGCTACTGAAAACCATCGAGCAACTGCGCGCGGGCAGTGAAGGCGTCCCACTGCCCGTATTTGATAAAGCGTCGGATGATCGGGCAGCGATACAACATTGGCGCACTAATGATGTCGGGGCTGAGCTCATCTTTCTCGAGGGATGGTGTGTGGGGTTATCACCGCAGCCGACTGCACGATTACAGCCGCCCGTGAATGACCTAGAGCGAGAGCAAGATGCTGACCTAGCCTGGCGGCAGTCGATCAACGCGCAGTTATCAGGGCCCTATGCGACATTATTTTCAGAATTGGACGCGCTACTCTTTCTACAGGCGCCTCATTTTGAGGCCGTGCTCGAATGGCGTTGGGAGCAAGAGCAGCAATTATCCGCCCGCTATCAATTAGCGCACCCTGCTGAGCGCGACCCCACAATGAGTCGAGACGAGATTGTGAATTTCATCTCGCACTACCAGCGACTGACCGAGCATGCCTTGGCGACACTGCCTCACCAGGCTGATTACGTGTGGACACTGGCAGAGGATCGATCAGTGTCGAGATTACGCATACAACAAGGTGGTGCTCGGAATAAGAGGGTCCAAGTGGACTCGGATAGCTCTCGGGAACAGACGTGAAGGTCCTTGTTGGTGCGGGCTGATCGAGGTCATCGTGCGGTCATCGCCGTTAGGCAGCTTATTGAGATGACAGCACGACGGGCTCCCCACGCCGACCGGCTCCCCACGACAGTAAAGCGAGTCATCGCCATTGGGTTGTTTTCAGGGCTATTTTCAGGGCTATTTTCAGGGCTATTTTAATGGTGCTTGAATCCACTATGAGAACCGTGTCAGCCTGATGCCATGAGAAGAGCCAGCCGTAAAAAGAATATCCGAGCACTATTCGCCTGCGTCAGTGTCGTCACGGCACTGCCTGCGTGGAGTTGGTCTGATCACGCCAGTCTCGTCTGGCCGCTACTGCGCACACAGCCCAACCTCATGGAGCAAACCGTAAAAGCTGAGCCGCTTGAGCAATTTTTGATCGCTGAACAAGCCGGTATCGCTCAGACGCTTGAATCGGTCGAAACATGGTCATTGAATACCATTGCGCATTACCCTCCTACGCCTCAATCGCTGCAGTGGGACCCCGCTAATGAACCGACGCCAGCGCGTTTTTTTGCCGCAATTCGCGTTAACCCGACGCTGCCTTACCGGCTCTATGTCGACGAACCGCCAGCGCAATCAGCGTCCGGTCGTACCCTGATGCCTTGGCAGTCTCTGAGCTTTCTCAGTGGTGGGAATGCACAGTTGGCGACGCGCTATCGATCACTCGCGGCGGACGACCCGGTTACCATTGCAGAGGTCATCGCGACGGCTAGCGATGAACCGGACTTTGGCATGGATGTGGGTTTATTTGAGGATAACGGTACCGCGTTTGGTGCCGTCTATGGTTTTGGCAAAACCCCATTTGGTAATGACAATCTCGACTACGGCTCACAAGCGCCTTTTCATATGGGCTTTTATCATCTCGACTGGCTAACACGAATGGCGCAGCCTGATTTGTTGCGCACTTACCCACTGTGGCGGATTGCGCTATTTGGTGAGTTGGCGGATCTGGCATTTCGCACCGGACATGATTATTGGGGTTGGCGATTTTTGGGTTGGGGGTTGCACTATGTGGGTGACCTGACACAGCCTTATCACACGGTACCGTTGCCCGGTGTCAGTACCTTTGACGGCCTGTTACTCGTGGCCCGTGGGAAGACAGGCGAGGCCATCCAACTGGTATCCAATCGCCATGGTGTGATCGAATCTTATCAGTACCGTCGACTGACTCGTGCCTTGGTCGCGGGAGATTGGTCGGCGCCTCTATTGCTGGCGGTGTCAGCACAGCAAGCTGACACGCCTCAGAGCTACGATGTCATGGTAGGTGAATTAACAGCAGCGTCGGTCGAGGCAGCCGCGGCCTTCGATGCTGTGATCGCAGCAAACATGCCCGACCGCTTCGTGAGCGATCCCGGTTTTGAATGGACGGGCTCGGGTTATGAAAGGGGGGTCGTAGAGCATGTGCTGGAGCAAAAAGGACCGGTGGCGATTCAACGTCTCGATGACGCAGTCATCCTGCAATTACAGCGGTTTTCGGTGGTCGCCAGTCGATGGATTGCGCGGGGTGGGCGAGCGTGGAGTGATGAGCAAAGTGAGGGGCGGCGCAATGAGTGAAAAGCAGAACGCAGCACGCCTCAGCAGGGGGTTGCTCTCTGTTTGAACTCGATGCGCGCTTAGCGGCTGACACCTACTTCGTGGGAAAAACCCCGTTATGTCGGCTTCTTTTGATGGACGATGCGCGATTTCCTTGGTTGATTCTGGTGCCTGAGGTGGCAGCGGTTAGTGAACCGTTTGACCTGAGTGAGGCGAATCAGGCGGCGCTGTGGCGTGAGTCGATGCACTTAAGCCGCTTCCTAAAGGCGCACTATCAAGCGGACAAACTCAATATAGCGGCACTGGGCAATCAAGTGCCGCAACTGCATCTTCATCATATTGCTCGTTATCATTCGGATGTGGCGTGGCCGGGCCCGGTGTGGGGTATCGGCACGCCAGAAGCCTACGCTGCGGAGGCGGTGACCCACTTGATACGCACGTTACGTGAGGGTCTCGCAATACCGCTTTCGCTGACCCTAACAGAGTAAACGCGCACTGATTCAGCAAAAGGGAGAGGCATGGCTGAATGAGGGGTGGCATCTGCTGAAATCACCAACGGTACGTTCGACTGTGCTCGATGGTAACGGTGCTCGGTAACCACAGCTGCCACTGAGCGACTGATCAGCCGATAACGAGAAGGGGAGTCCTCATGCCGCAGGTATTATTTGTTTGTATGGGCAATATTTGTCGCTCACCGACTGCCCACGCGGTCTTTCGCGAACAGGTGAGGGAGAGGGGGCTGGCTGAGCAATTTGTGATTGATTCTGCGGGAACCCATGACTACCACAGCGGTAAAAAACCTGACAGGAGGACGATCGAGACGGCCGCTGAACAGGGGCTTGATATGGCGGATCTGCGTGCCAGACAAGTCCAACAACAGGATTTTGAGCGCTTCGATTATGTGATTGCGATGGACGGCCAAAACCTTAGTGCGTTGCAAAACTGCTGCCCCGAAGCCTATCTCTCTCGTTTATCGCTGTTGCTCGATTGGACCGATGATTGGG
>CAJQKG010000041.1 GCA_905478845.1 uncultured Luminiphilus sp. | reverse complement strand
GTCCAGTGATGTATTAGCCGAGCTTCGGGCACGAGGCCTCATTTTTCAGGTGGCTGGAGAAGATGCCATTGAGCAGTGGCTGGCGGCCGAGCCACGCACCCTGTATTGCGGTTTTGATCCGACTGCCGATAGCTTGCACATTGGTTCTCTCGTTCCCCTGTTGGTGTTGCGGCGGTTTCAAGCCTCTGGGCATCGACCGATTGCGCTAGTGGGGGGCGCAACAGGACTGATCGGTGACCCCAGCTTTAAAGCATCTGAACGTCAGCTGAATACACCAGAAGTGGTCGCTGGCTGGGTTGATAAGCTCCGTCAACAGGTGAGCCAGTTTATTGATTTTGAGGGGCCCAACGCGGCGCTGGTCGCCAATAATCTCGACTGGACCCAGGGCCTGGATGTTTTGGGTTTTCTGCGCGACGTGGGCAAGCACTTTTCTGTGAACAACATGATCGGTAAAGAGTCGGTGCGCCAGCGTCTCGATCGAGAGGGTGCGGGGATCAGTTTTACCGAGTTCAGCTACATGATTTTGCAGTCTTTAGACTTTGCAGAACTGTACCGCCAGCATGGGTGTGGTTTGCAGATTGGTGGCTCGGACCAATGGGGAAATATTACTGGGGGGATCGATCTGACCCGTCGCTTACATAGCGCACAGGTATTTGGACTGACGCTACCCCTGGTCACAAAATCGGACGGTACCAAGTTTGGTAAGACCGAATCGGGCACGATTTGGCTCGATGCCGATAAAACGTCGCCGTATGCCTTTTATCAGTTTTGGCTGGGCACCGCAGACGCCGACGTGTATCGCTTTTTGCGTTACTTCACGTTTTTATCGCTGTCAGAGATCGAGGCGGTAGAGCGAGCGGATAGTGAGCAATCAGGTCGACCCGAAGCACAACGGTTATTGGCTCAGGAAGTAACGCGTCTGGTGCACGGTGACGACGGCTTAAGTGCTGCAGAGCGGATTACCGAGGCGCTTTTTTCGGGCGACCCCGGTGCGTTGGCTGAGCCTGATTTAGAGCAGCTTGCCCTCGATGGCCTGCCCGCAAGTCGACTGAATCGACAGGACCTGCCGCCCACCTTTAGTCAGTTGCTCAATCAAGTAGAACTGGCAACGGGCAAGCAAATTAAGGATGCTTTGGCCCGGGAGGCTGTTCTCGTCAATGGCCAGCCGGTAGTGGGCGGCCAAACGGTCACCTGCGACACCGCCCTTGACCCTCATCGCGCGCTGCATGGCCGTTTTCATCTTGTTCGCTTTGGCAAAAAGAAGTATCACCTGTTCACCGAGCATGACTAGCCCCTGGGTAGTAGCGAAGCGCATTGCGCCAGGCGAGCGTGATGTCATCGATCATCTATTTGATGTCACAGGCTAATTGATGTCACAGGCTAAAACCGCGTCAGCCGATACAATCTTACTAGCGCAAATCCAATCCGACTTGCAGACGGCGACCGCGATGTTGAGCGCACTGACGCCGGGCATTACCATTTTTGGGAGTGCGAGGACCGCACCCGAAGATCCTGCCTTTCGATGTGCTGAGCAGCTTGGCCGTGGGCTCGCTGAGGCAGGTGTGCCGGTGTTAACCGGCGGTGGCCCCGGCATTATGGAGGCGGCCAATCGCGGGGCGGCGGCGGTCGGCGGTATTTCGGTTGGTCTGAACATCGAGCTCCCTTATGAGCAGGCCGCTAATCCGCACCTAACGCACCAGCTCCACTTCCACCAGTTCTTGACCAGAAAACTGATGCTGACTCGATACTCACGGGGGTTCGCCGTGTTTCCAGGGGGGTTCGGCACGGCGGATGAACTGCTGGAACTGCTCGTCGCTTTTCACACTGATCGTGGCGTGAGAAAACCGATGGTGTTGATCGACAGTGCCTTTTGGGGAGGCTTAATCGATTGGTTTCGCACGGAGTTGGGCTCGCGACACATGATTGATTTGCACAATACCGACTTTATTCAAGTGGTTGACGACGAGGTGGCCGCCTTGAAAATACTGTTGGGTGAAGCGCTGGATTCTCAGCGCGCGGGGCCCAGGGAGTGACGGTGTGGTGGTCGGCTCATGTGGCCCGTCAAAATTACGCTCGCATAGGCCGAGTTGAAGTGCGTCGATGCCTGTTTTTGACCGTTGCGTCTGTCGGGAGCGATTAATGTTACCGGTTATTTTTGGTTTATCAGGTCCAGCGTTAACCCCCGATGAGCGTGCTTTTTTCACGGGGGCTAACCCCGCGGGTTACATTTTATTTGCGCGCAATATCGAGACGCCGAGTCAATTGCGGCGTCTGACTGATGCACTGCGCGCGCTATCGGGTCGAGACAATCTACCGATTCTGATCGATCAAGAGGGCGGGAGAATTGCGCGGATGGGTCCGCCCCATTGGCGCGCGTGGCCCGCCGCCGCCACGCTGAGTGACGCCACTGCGTATCGGTTTAGCGCGCGTGAGCGGGTGCAGTGTAATTACGAGGCATTGGGTCTTGAGTTGGCCTCGATGGGCGTGACGGTTACCTGTGCGCCGGTATTGGATGTGCCGCAAGCCGATGCCCATGACATTATTGGTGACCGCGCCTTTGGTGTGCGCGCCGATAGCGTCTCGCAACTGGGGAGGGCCTGCTTGCAGGGCTTGCACCTCGCGGGGATCGAAGGCGTGATTAAGCATATTCCGGGTCATGGTCGTGCGCGCAGTGATTCTCATGAGACATTGCCGCGGGTCGACGCCAGTGCCGCTGAGCTCTCCCGTGATAGCCAGCCGTTTGCGGATCTGTGTGACGCGGCGATGGCGATGACCGCACACGTGGTTTATGAGGCGTGGGATCCGCTCCACTGTGCCAGCGTTTCGTCGAAGGTCATTGAGCAGCAGGTCCGCGATCGACTGGGTTTCGAGGGGTTATTGATCAGCGACGATCTGGATATGAAGGCGCTCTCTGGGACCCTCGCCGATCGCGCGGCCGCCGTATTGCAGGCGGGTTGTGATATTGCCCTGAACTGTTGGGGGCGACTCGATGATATGGAGGCGATTGCCAATCGGGTGACACCGATGCCCCAGCAGAGCTTATCGCGGTTGGCGCAGGCCGCTGCACGCTTGAGTGTGACCACCGATACCCCCGCATTGCGCGCACGTATTGAGGCGTTACTGGCTCATCGCGACGCGCAATGAGCGCTGCGACGGCTCGGCCTTAGCGCCTGCCCACTGGCCTGTTGGTGCCGATTCCCTGCCGGCTGTATGGCGCGCATTCGGTGCTTTTTGGGGTGCATTGCAGCAATGATCCCCTACAATGGCGACATGAACCCACGGTTACTCATTCTTGTCACGCTTGCGTGTCTTTTTGCGGGCTGCACTGCGCCAACAGCGCCGGGCGAGAAGGCTGGCGAGGCGCTGCCGGGCGGCTGGCAACCTTGTGGTAGCGAGCGTCCAAAAGTCTGCACCA
>CAJQKG010000040.1 GCA_905478845.1 uncultured Luminiphilus sp. | reverse complement strand
GCGTTACGGGCGATGGAAGGTCCGCTTCGTCAAATCGTCGGTAATGCGGGTGACGAAGCTTCAGTTGTCCTCGACAAAGTGCGTCAAGGTGAAGGGAACTACGGTTACAACGCCGCCACTGGTGAGTATGGCGACATGATTGAAATGGGTATCTTGGATCCCGCGAAAGTAACGCGTACTGCCTTGCAGGCAGCGGGTTCGGTTGCCGGCCTCATGATCACCACGGAAGTCATGATTGCTGAGTCGCCGAAGGATGATGCAGCTGCACCCGCTATGCCGGACATGGGTGGCATGGGTGGCATGGGCGGCATGATGTAATTACCGCCTCAGCGGTTACACTAGAAGCCCGGCCTGTGCCGGGCTTTTTTTTGGCTGTCTTTTGATAACGAGCGACCCGTGCAATTTGACTCATTAGCCTTTCTCGCCTTTTTTCTGATTATTGCGGCCCTCTATTGGTGGGTGCCGGCCTGGAACCAGCGCAAGAATGTGCTCTTGGCGGCCAGTTATTTATTTTACGCAGGCTGGAATCCATACTTTTTACCCTTACTGGTCACCACCAGTCTCATCGATTGGCGATTGGCCTTGCACATGGGCAGTATCCCGTCTCAAAGTCGCCGCAAAAAATGGTTAATCGCCATCTGCATAATGAATCTTGCGGTGCTGGGTTATTTTAAATACGCCAACTTTTTTATGGATAATATCAATTCGCTAACGACCTTCATGGGGCTTCCCAACTTTAGCTTTCAGTCTTCTGTTGCCTTACCCATTGGCATTTCTTTCTATATTTTTCATTCGCTGTCGTATTGCATCGATGTTTACCGAGGCGGCATTCGCCCCACTGCCTCTTGGCGAGACTATCTGCTCTATGTCGCTTTTTTTCCTCAGTTGGTGGCAGGCCCTATCGTTCGATGGACGACCATGGGTCAGCAAATCGAAACGCCACGCCCCTTCTTAACTGATCGTTTTATCGTGGGTATAGCACTGATGGTAGTGGGGCTATTTCAGAAAATTGTGTTGGCAGATGGCATTTTTGCACCGGTTGCGAATGCGCAATTTGATCAGAACACTTTTGACACCGGTGTCTCGGTATGGATGGGTGCGCTCGCGTTTACAGGGCAAATATTCTGTGACTTTGCAGGATATACCACCTGTGCCATTGGGGCAGCTTTAGTGCTGGGGTTTCGCCTGCCGGTCAACTTCCAATCACCCTACGCCGCGATAGGGTTCTCTGATTTTTGGCGTCGTTGGCATATTTCCCTGTCGAGCTGGTTGCGGGACTACCTCTATATCCCGCTGGGCGGCAATCGTGGCAGTGCCTCGACCACCGCTAGGAACCTGATGATCACCATGCTCTTAGGCGGGCTTTGGCACGGCGCGGCGTGGACGTTTGTCGTCTGGGGGTTGCTCCATGGTCTATTCTTGCTCCTCGAGCGGGGCGTGAAGCAATTTGCCGATACGCGCGGGATAGGTCCCTCGGCCGTGACTAAAAGTCTCGGTTGGTGCGTCACATTGCTCGCCGTCGTGACGGCCTGGGTCTTTTTTCGTGCTGAGGATTTGGGTTCGGCAGTGGCGATGGTCACCACAATGTACACCGTGTCATCTTTTGCGCTGGCTGATTTATTGAACATCGATTTCGAGTCGTGGTGGATGCTGGTTGTTTTCATGGCCTTGCTGGGCCAACAGCTCATCACGAGAGATCGGCCTTTACAGGCACTAGTCGACAACCTGTCGTGGCCTGTGCTGGGTGTCATGCTAGGGGCAATGCTATTTTTGATTTCTACCACGACTGGACAGACCAATGCGTTTATTTACTTCCAGTTCTAAGGGCGGCGGCGCGCGGCGGGGTTGGTCTGTCATATTACTGGCCGCTGTCGTCTGGCTCAGTGGTGTGTGGCTGTACGAGGGATATTTGCGCGACCAGGGGCACCTGCCGTCGATTATCGACTCGCCACAGCTGTGGGCGCAGGAACGCAGCCGTATCGAGGGGGCAGACGCGGTGGTGTTTATTGGCGCCTCACGAACTCTGTACGGTATTGATTTGCAGACTGTAGAACAGGTCATGCCGGCGTCAAAGCCCGTGATGCTGGCTTTGAATGGCGCTTACCCAATGGCAACCTTGCAGGCGTTAGCAGACGACCCGGCGTTTAACGGGACGTTGCTGGTCGATGTGGACGCGCGGGGTCTGTCTGAGAGTAATTGGGGTGCTCAAGCAGCCAAGAATCAGTACTTTGAGCATGATTGGACGCCAAACTGGGCCGTTCACCGGCGACTGCTTAATGAACTGCAGCGTCACTGGGTTTTCTTGACACCCCGCCTTGGCCTATTCCCGTTGCTAAAGTCTGCGATAACCGATGCCCCGGCGCCCTTTTTGGCTCACGACACGTTGTCTGCTCAGCGAGAAGGGTTTTTAAACTTTGACCGAGTCTCTGGGGTGGGATTGGCTGAGATGTTCCGAGTGGGGCTCGTTGAGGACTTGGCGCTTCACCCACCCCCGTCAGCGGCGCACTGGTTACGCGCACTGGCGCCGGTTAAAAAGTGGGTACAAAAGATCGAGGCCCGGGGAGGGCGCGTGATCTTCTTTGTCCCGCCCGTATCGGGTCATCAGGCCATGCTGGCGGAAGCGGCCTATCCTTTTGCGCAGTATTGGCAGCGCTTTATCACTGAATACAATTTGGTGGGCTGGCACTACCGCGAGAGTAATGTGTTCAGTGCGATCGAGCTACCCGACCAGAGTCATGTTGACGCTCGTCAAAAGGCCGAGTACACGCGGCTATTGCTGATGGACCTCAAGCGGCGTGGCAACTTATAAGGGTATGACAAGCTCATCTGAGCAAAAACAGGGGGATCAGCTGTTGGCCTTTGCAATATAAAGTGAGTCTCCCATCGCGCTTTTTGGTTGCGGTGCGATATACTCCACCCCGACGTCTGGCTTTATGCCGTCATCAAAACAATAGGAGACGCACGCATGGCTTATGTAGAGTTTTTCTTTCGTTATTTTCACGTGCTGGCCGGTATCGTTTGGATCGGCATGCTGTACTACTTTAACTTTGTTCAGACTGAATACTTCAAAGAAGCGGAAGCCAGTGCTAAATCAGATGCGATGGCCAAGCTCGCTCCGCGTGCCTTGTGGTGGTTTCGATGGGGTGCGATGCTGACTTTCCTGACAGGTGCTTACCTGTTCCAAAAAGTGGGCGGTTTTGCGGCCCCGATGCCCGCGATTTGGGTGGGTGCGCTGGCGGGGACGTTTATGTTCCTGAACGTCTGGTTGGTGATTTGGCCAAACCAGCAGATTGTATTGGGCATGAAAGAAGGTGATGGGCCGGCGGCTGCTGCGAAAGCGGGTTTGGCGAGTCGAACCAATACCTTATTTTCTGGTCCGATGCTGTTGGGTATGCTCGGATCCAAGTACCTAGCCGATATTTCGACTCAGGCGGCAGGTACCGTGACGGATCTTGGTTTATACACCGCGATGGGATTGATCGTGGTGTTGGAGATCAATGCCTTGTTTGGCAAAATGGGCCCGATGAAGTCAGTGTTAGGTGTCGTGCACAGTGCATTACTGCTGATGGCCGTGGTGCTAGGTATTTTGCTTTACCTATAACAGCCAAAAGGCCTGTTAAGAAAGCGGTCTTTAGGCCGCTTTTTTTTGTCTGGTCGCTGGCGTGAGGGTTGAAAAACCATGTCACGGCAGTCTGACTGATTCGAACCGGTGGGTGGTATGAATGACAGCGAAACGCCCTGTAGGCATGCACTGGATAACGGGCGGGTGCCCGTGGCTCAGAATCGCTTTGCGCGGGGCAGCAACGCGTTAATGCCCCGTCTCCTGATGCTTTTAGTGCTTACGTTCAGCGTTTCTTCGGCGCTGGCCAATACCCTCGTGCTGGTGTCGATCGATGGTTTTCGCTGGGACTATTTGGATTGGCCCGAGGCGCAGCGCATGAAACGCATGGCCGAGCAGGGTGTTCGGGTCAACCAGTTGCAAGCGGTCTACCCTTCGAAAACGTTCCCCGCTCATTTATCGATTGCGACCGGACTTTGGCCGACGGGCCACGGCATAGTGGATAATTATTTTTGTCGCAGTGATCGATCCGATTGTTATCGAATGGGATCTGGGCAAAGCGACCCTGCCTGGTTGTCGGGTACACCATTATGGACGCTGGTTGAGCAGCATGGTGGCCGTGCCTCTACTTTTTTTTGGCCGGAATCGGACGCCAAATTTGACGGTATTTTGCCGACAAATTATCGGGCCTACGATGTGAGTGTGAGCCCTGAGGATAAGGTGCTGCAGGCCAAAGAGTGGCTCTCGCTGCCTGAGGTAGATCGACCCGATTTGGTGACCTTGTACTTTTCGAAGGTGGATACGAGTGGCCACACCTACGGTCCCGATGCGCCCGAGACAAAGGCTGCCATCGCAGAGACAGATTATTGGGTGGGTCAGCTGTGGGAGGCCATTCAAGAGATTAATCGTCAGCAGGGTGCTGAGATCAGTCTGATCTTGTTGTCGGATCACGGCATGTCTGCCGTAGCGCC
>CAJQKG010000039.1 GCA_905478845.1 uncultured Luminiphilus sp. | reverse complement strand
TGAGGCCAGTGGAGATGGTGAAGATACGGTAGTCAACCGCGCCGCATTATGGACTGGCGGGGTTGGGTGTCTCAGCGGACGCGCCGGGGTCTGTGTCACCTGCTGCGGCAGTGTCGGCGATGGGGGTTAAGCCGGGAGCTAAGCCGGGAGCTGAGTCGGGTTCTGAGTCAGGTTCTGAGTCAGGTTCTGAGTCACAGTCATCAGCGGTGCCACTCTCTGCTGTGGACTCCTTCGGCGGTTTGATGCCGCATCCGTCGACCAACGCAAAAAGCGAGAGAAAATCCTCTTCGGCAGGGGCATCGATGAACACTACGTCCACCGGTTGGGCCAACTCGAAGCGCCGCGTTGTGCTAGTCAGGCTCATCGTCCACTTATCAAAACTGAACTTTTCTGTCTCAGGCCGCAAATCGATCAGTCCCTCTAGCCCAGAGTCATCGAGCTTAACGGTGAAGCCCGAACTTGTGATATGGCTCACGGTACCGGTGAAGCGCGCTTGGCCGGCAGCTTTGAGTTTCTGCAAGTAATTGGCGGCTAATCGCCTGTTTGCCGCATTAACGGCTGCTCGCGATCGGCCTAAGGATCGTGTGATCTCCGCTAATTGTGCTACCGGATAGTGCGCGCTGGGGTCATTAGCCAGGCAAGCGCTAATTTGCAGGTGAACATAAAAGTCCAATGCTTTGCGCAGCGGTGATGTGAAGTTGGTATAGACCTCGGTAGCCAATCCCATGTGGGGGCCGGCGGTCTGAGATAGGTGTGCTCGTGACAAGAGTCTATTGACCATGTCGCGAAGTGGCAGCGCGTGGCCATGCTTGCCCAAGTCTGCCAAGACGGTGCGATAGCCCGTGACGGTGTCTATCGCGACTTCCGATAGGTCTTCGCGATGTTTTTGTAGGAAGGTTTTCGCTTCTCCCAGCCGGTCTGTGCGGACGCCTTGGTGATTGACAAAAGGGCCCGGCGCACCCGCATCGCGCAAAAATTTTCCAGCGCACTTATTCGCCGCAATCATGCATTCTTCGACTAAGTACTGTGATGCCATTTTTTCAAAACGTTCGATGCACTCGATCTGTTTGTTGTCGTCGAGCATCCAGCGGTATTCTTTTCGGGTCTCCATGACGAGTTCATGTTCTTCACGATGCTCGCGGAGTTTTCGGTACACCTGAACGAGCGCCTCTAGTGGGTTGGTATGAGCAATGAGCTCATCACTGCCACCGGTGATGTAGCGCTCGACCGTCGAGTAGGTGAGCTTTGCATGGGAACGGACGATGGCCTTGTGAAAGGCATACGATTCGACTGCGCCTGATTCCGCGATCTGCATCTGACAGACCAACGCCGGTCTTGGCACATCCTCTGCTAGCGCGCACAGCGCTTGTCCGATCGCTTCCGGTAACATCGGTATCACGTCGCCATGAAAGTAGACCGAGGCGCCTCGCTGAGCGAGCGACTGCGGTAGGTCGGCGATCTCGGTCAGGTAGGCAGTGGGATCCGCAACGGCAACCGATAATTGCCAGCCCTGCTGAGTCACCTCAGCATGCAATGCATCGTCAATATCGACTGTGCGGGCGCCATCTATTGAGACAAAGGGCAAATGAGTGAGATCAAGCCGCGACGGATCCTCCAGCGGGGCTTGCTGCGCCGCTGCCTGCACCAGAGGTTGGGCTGACTTGTCGGTCCACTCCGCTGGCAGTGCCGCTCTCGCCGCGCAGTAATGATTTTCGATGCCGGGCGTTTGTGCATTACCGAGGTGCTTCAACACCTTGGCTGATGGCTTGCCGTCTTTGAAGGGGTGGCGTAATAGCGCACAGGCGACGAGATCGCCGGCGGCGATGCCGTTGCGAGCATGGGGCGGAATAAATAACCAGCGTGACAGATTGGGTAAGTCGGGCACCACGAAAGTGGCTTTGCCCTTTTGCACAATACGACCCACAAATTCAGTGAGACCTGACTCAACGAGTCGCTCTATTTCGGCGACCGTGCGGCCTGCCTTGTCCTGCTTTCCCTGTCCTTTTTTGGCGGGCCGGATACAAATAGCGATCTTGTCACCCGGCAGGACTTTGAGCATTTCATCCGGGGGGATAAATATTTCTCGGCCGTCAGCCGTCACCGCAAAACCGTAGCGGTGTTGTGTGCCCTTAACCGTGGCTTCGGTGTGCTCATTTTGGGCCTCGAGTTCTTCTCGAAGCCCTTTGAGTTGTGCCATCGCATTGCGATTGAACATAGCCGTTATCGGCTCCTACAGCGTTATTCTTGCCTCGGCACCAGGTTCGTAAAGATCCCGTGCGCCGAGACGCTAAGACAGGGTGTGATGCTATCGAACTTCTGGCCTCCTGTCAGGGAAGAGTGCGCGGTGGGTTTTAGTGCAGAGGCGTTGACACTGACTCGGGACACCGGTTTACTGGAGTAGCCCGAAATTTGGAGAGTAGGACACCGTCTGTGTTGATCCAAGCTGGCCGACTCCGGCCGCTTAAGCAGACCGACTTGAGTACGCACGTCGTGCTGCAGCTTTATCGCCCCTTTATTTCTCTTATAGTGCGCCCCGTGGCGCGTCTCGCCTGGCGCGCTGTGCGCTCAATTCCCTTTATTGATAAGGAAAAAATATGGCTCTAAACACTGCTGAAACCCGTGGAATAACGACTTTAGAACCGGCGCACCAGAAGATTTACGTGCTCGATACCAACGTGTTACTCCATGATCCGACTGCAGTGACCGCGTTTGCGGAACATCACGTGGTGATTCCGATGACCGTGCTCGAAGAGCTTGATCGGATCAAGGATCGTCGTGATAAGACGGTGAGCCGAGAGGCACGCATTGCCATACAGCTGATCGATAAGGTGGTGGGCAACTCTGCCCCGAATGATATTCAGAGCGGCGTACCGATTCCGGGATCAAACTTTGATGAGCGTCGGCTGGGAACGCTGGCAATTTTCCCCGATCAATTAATCACTGAAGACGCCACGGTCCCTTTTCTCAACACCAATGAAGACCAAGCTAACGATAACAGGATCATTAACGTTGCACTGAGGCTGAACGCCGATCACCCCAACGCGTTTGTTTGTTTGGTGACCAAAGACATCAATATGCGTATCAA
The DNA here is from genome assembly GCA_905478845.1 of uncultured Luminiphilus sp. GTDB lineage: Bacteria > Pseudomonadota > Gammaproteobacteria > Pseudomonadales > Halieaceae > Luminiphilus. Next base: position 7,415 of record CAJQKG010000039.1, on the reverse strand, counting down.
GGCAAAAGGATCTGGACTCGAACACGTCGAGGACTACCGTCATGATCGGGTGCTCGACGACATTGATTTATTATCAACAGGCTATGAACGATTTCCGGGGAACTTTTGGTCTGCTATCGAGCAGGTAGATACGGTGCGAGAGGATAACCTGACGCTGCATCGTATTCCGCGAAGCGAACTCCCCAACGCCTACTCGAACCAGTTTGTTTACGATGATGAGGCCTTTATCGCTTACGTTGATCATCTTGACGACGCCCATGCTTACCTTGCAGTGGACAGCCATGATCATTTGATGAAGCAACGGTTTTGGGGGTTGGCGCCGCGCAACCTAGAGCAGGCGATGGCGATGCGGCTGCTCGACAATGAAGATGTCGATATGACGGTGCTCACAGGTCCTGCGGGGTCGGGTAAAACGCTCCTAGCCTTAGCCTATGGGCTGCATGCGATTCTCGAGCAGCGTAAATACAATAAGCTCATTGTCGCGCGCTCGACACCGCCCATGGCGGAAGACATCGGGTTCTTACCTGGAACCGAGGAAGAGAAGATGGCGCCTTGGCTGGCGGCCTTTGACGATAATTTAGAAATCTTGCACGGCGGCGATGAGTCCTCGAATGGCAGTATTGAATACGTCAAAGAGCGCGCCAATATTCAATTTAAGTCCTTAAACTTTATGCGGGGGCGCTCTTTCAACCGGGCCTATATCGTGATTGATGAGGCGCAGGGTTTGACCCAATTTCAGTTGAAGTCGATCATCAGTCGTGTCGGCGCTGACTCCAAGTTGGTGGTGCTGGGCAATCTGGCGCAAATCGATAACAAGTACATTTCCCCCCTGACATCGGGGCTCACTTACTTAGTGGAGAAGCTCAAACATTACCCTCACGCAGCGGTCATGCACGTTAACGGAATCGTGAGATCGCGTTTGGCTGCGTTTGCAGAGGAAAATTTGTAACGGGTAGCGAGCGGTTGATCGGTCTTAGCGTATTTGCTTCTCGATGGTTTCTGCCGGATTGTCAAACAGCAGAAATTCCAATCGCAGCTCAATCCGCCACGCACCATCGCGATCAAAGTAGGGCTCATCGACGCGCCAGTTGTAGCTGGGCTCAATCTCCCAGAAAAGAAAATCCCTGATGGCTTGGCGGCGAAATCGTGCACCCACCTTATAGTTTTTGACTAAATCGTAAGGCTCGGTTTGTCCATCCGCTCCAACATACAGCCAGGTTGCACCCACCCTGCCGCTATCGCCTTGCCAGCCGCGCGCATAAGACAGGCTGGTCGACCACTCGGTGCCGTCGGTCTTCTCCCCATAGAGAAAACGAGTATAGGCGCGCAGCAGCTCTCGCTCGCGGAGCGCTTTGTCGACGACGAAGCGGGACGAGCCATAGCCACCGTCACCTAGGTCGTAGGTAAACCGTTGCGTGAACCGGAAGCTGACATCCCGCGCCCAGTCGTCCTGGTAGCGGTATTTCACCCCTGGCTTAGGGCCCGATCCGCCAAAGCCTACCGTGATATCAAATCGGTGTTTGCGGATTTCATCGCGTGGGCCCACTTGGAGCTGCAAGCCGATGCGGTCTTCAGAAGGATCTTCGACGCCATCATCACTGAAGTCGTCCATGTCCTCTCCGCGAAAGACCAAATCGAGTCGCTTTGAGATTTGCGGCAGGCTGACTTTGCCCCCAAGACGGAACTTAACCTCGTTCTCTAGGCGCTCATCCCAGTTGTAAATGGTGCGAAGGCGCAATCGCGATTCGGCTTGCTCTAGGTCGCGCTCGTCGTTGCCAAAAAAGTTATCGACCCACTGGGTCATTTCGTTCGCTTTGCGAGACGCGTAATTATGCCCCCCATCAATCCAGCCTTCGTCACCGGGCCCGATCTCTGAGTCGACAGCCTCGTCAGCATTGGTCGCGTCAGTGGTGGCTTTTGCGGTGACGTCAACAGAGCTCATTTCATCGTCCAACTCACTATCTTGCGCGTTGACCATGCCGGCACTGAGTGCCCAGATAATCACTAGTGGCGCGACGGGTGAGACAAAACGATAATGACATTGGCGTGCTGAGGGCATGGCTAATCTGTCTGACGTGGCTGAGTGGAATGGCTGTAGGGTACACTAACTGAATGACTTCTGTAATGATCGTACTGCAGGCAATTCTGCCGCAGCATTGGCTTTCGCGCGCCATCGGCAAGCTGGCGGGGTTGTCGAAACCCACCTGGCTAAAAAACGTGCTAATCCGCGCTTTTATGCATCGCTACGATATTGATTTGTCGGTGGCCGAGTGCGATGACGCTGAGGCGTTCTCGGATTTTAATGCCTTTTTTACACGCGCTCTGCGCGACGATGCGCGGCCACTGACTGCCTCTGAGTGGTGCCACCCCGCGGATGGCGTGCTGAGCCAGCGAGGTGTCATTGAAGAGGCTAGCTTGATTCAGGCCAAAGGCCGTCGTTATCGTGTGGACGAATTATTGGCGGGTTCAGCGGAGGAGGCGGCTCGTTACCGAAATGGCTGCTTTGCGACCACGTATCTGTCGCCCAGAGATTATCATCGGGTGCACATGCCGATCGGTGGTCGCTTGGTCCGAACCCGCTATGTTCCCGGTGACTTGTTCTCTGTTAACGCCGCAACCGTGCAGCGCGTAGAGGGTTTGTTAGCGCGCAATGAGCGCTTGGTCTGTTTTTTTGAGACTGATAACGGCGGCTTTGTTGTCGTGCTGGTGGGCGCGATGATTGTTGCCGGTATTGCCACCGTATGGGGGGGGAGAGAGCTGCCGGGTGCCGGTGCGATTCGCGAGTCTGTTTGGACGGTCGAAGAAGCGCCCTTCTTCGCCAAGGGTGCGGAGATGGGTCGCTTTTTTCTCGGTTCCACAGTGGTGATGGTCACAGAGGCGTCCGATCTCAACTGGTGTGATGCGGCTGGTGATGCTGTCGAAGTTCGTGCTGCGTTGGCGACATAACGGTGCCGTGAGCGCGTGATGTCATCCTGCGCTTGCGTCACGATCCAGATTGCAGATCTGCTCTGATACGCAAGTAGCTGTCGAAGCGTTGCGGGCTAATGGCACCCTCAGAGACGGCATTCAGCAATGCGCAGCCCGGTTCACTCTGATGTCGGCAGTCGCGGAAGCGGCAGTGGCCTAACAGGGGCTGAAATTCCCGGAAGCCTCGCTCAACCTCCTCGATCGGTAAGTGGCTCAATCCAAAATCGCGGACACCCGGTGAGTCAATGAGGCGTCCGCCCTGGGGGAGCGCAAAGAGTTCAGTAGTGGTGGTCGTGTGCCGACCTTTATCGGCGACGACAGACAGGGCGCCCACGCGAATCGCGGCGTCGGGTAACAGACGTTGTATTAACGATGACTTGCCGACACCCGACTGGCCGACCAGTATCAGTGTGTCATGACCGATCACCTTCATCAGATCCTCTGCATGCGGCATGTTGTGATCAGTGATGAGCGTTCGGTAACCCAGTTCCGCATAGACCGCTAGCTGATCTGCTAGTGTCGTGCCCGCGATCAGATCTGCCTTGTTAAGCACCAGCACCGGCTCCACGTCGATATACGCGGCGGCAACAAGATAGCGGTCTAGTAGGTGCGGTTGTGGCGCGGGTTCGGGCGCAAACACGACCAGCATTAAATCAATGTTAGCGGCGATCGGTCTGAGTCGACCGCGAATATCGGGTCTTTGGAGCACATTGCGGCGTTCTATTAGGGCGCTGATCACACCGGTTTCTTCGGAGGGTGTCCAGAGCACCTGGTCACCGGCGACGGGGGGCGTCAGGTGGGCACGTAAATGGCAGAGCGTGCGCTGCCCGTCATCATGTTCCACCAGCACCTGTTTTCCGTAACTCGCAATGACCACCCCCGCCTCACCTGCATCGTTCAGGCCGATGCCAGAATGCGTCCGCTGCGCCTTTACGCGGCGCGCCTGTTGATCGGTAAGGCGATGCTTGGTCATCGTGGTAGTGTATGCCACCTGATCCCTATTAGCTTGGTGATCTGTTAGGCGATTGGGTTGGCGGCAGCAAGAGGAGCACGCACTTGGCAGTGAATGATCACAACTTAATTTGGGTCGATTTGGAAATGACGGGTCTCATTCCCGAGCAAGATCGAGTGATCGAAATTGCCACCATCGTTACGGATACCGATTTAACGATATTGGCAGAAGGCCCTGTTATCGCCATTCACCAAGCGCCCGCTGTTTTGGCCGCTATGGATGAATGGAATACGCGGACGCACACCCGTTCGGGATTAGTCGATCGAGTCGTGGCCAGCACGTTTTCAGAGGACACAGCCGCAGCAGCGACATTGGCATTTTTGACTGAGTGGGTGGGGCCGGGTCAGTCGCCCATGTGCGGTAATTCGATTTGCCAAGATCGTCGTTTCATGGCGCGTTACCTGCCTGATCTGAACGCTTTTTTCCACTACCGCCATCTCGATGTGAGCACGCTCAAAATACTCATGCAACGTTGGAGACCAGACTTACCCGAGGCCCCCAAAGCCGGCGCGCATCAAGCCTTGGCGGACATTCGTGAGTCGATCGAGGAACTGCGTCACTACCGCGAGCACTTCTTGCGCGTGTAGACGCATTGTTCAACGGGGCGTCCGCGACACTCGTTCACTGGTCACTCGTGCTGCGCCAGTGCCCATTCGATATGCTCTTGCACGACAGCTGAGGAATCCGGTAACGCTGCGCGCAGGCCCTGTTTAATAGCGTCCGTCGTTGTGGCGTTGCCCAATGCGATGGCAACGTTACGCCGCCACCGCTGAAACCCAATGCGCCGAATGGCGGAGCCTTCCGTCCGTGCTAAAAAGGTGGGCTCATCCCAGGCAAAACACTCCAGCAGATCGATGGCGTCGAGTTGATGGCGAGGGCTAAAGTCAGGCTCGCTGGTTGTTTGGGCGAACTTATTCCAAGGACACACTAATTGGCAGTCATCGCAGCCGTAGATGCGGTTGCCCATTGCCGGACGCAAGTCCTCGGGAATCACACCGTCATATTCGATGGTGAGATAAGAAATACATTTGCGTGCGTCGAGCACCCAGGGATCAACAAACGCGTTGGTAGGACAAACATCTAGGCATGCTCGACAGCTGCCGCAGTGATCAACCGTTTTAGGGGGGTCTTTGGGTAAGGGAATATCGGTATAGATCTCGCCCAAGAAAAACCACGATCCAGCTTTGTCGTTGAGCAGCATCGTGTTTTTACCGATCCAGCCTAACCCCGCGTTCTCGGCGAGTGCGCGCTCTAGTACCGGGGCACTGTCCACAAACGCACGATAGTGCCCACTGCCCAAATGGGTTTCAATTTTTCTCGCCAGTTTCGCCAGCCGTGAGCGAATCAGTTTGTGATAATCGCGTCCTAGGGCGTAGCGCGAAATGTAGGCTTTATCCGATTGCGCGAGAATAGCGCTGGGGTCTGCTCCGTCGGGTAAATAGTCCATGCGCGCGGTAATTACCGTGCAAGTGCCCGGGATTAAGGCGTCGGGTCGACTGCGTTTGTCGCCGTGCCGAGCCATCCATGCCATCTCGCCGTGGTAGCCAGCCTGCAACCATTTGTCTAAATAGTCACGGTGTTGGCTGAGGTCGATTCCGGTAAAGCCCAGTGCTTGAAATCCTAATGCCTCACCCCAACCACGAATGGTGTCCAGCAAGTTCTCCGTCGAGCCTGGCGAGTCAGTGGCGATGTGGGACGCGTCTTTCATAGCGAGATTGTGACAGATGACGTGCTTGGCGCGGTACACTTGTCTGATGTCCCCGTCTTTCCCCCACAAAGGCAGCTGTTTTCTCGCCGACGAAGCTGCCACATTGGCCTGTGGTGAGCGTCTTGCTCGTCAGATTGCATCGCCCGCCGTGATCTACCTTCGAGGCCAGTTGGGTGCGGGAAAAACCACCCTCAGCCGGGGATTTCTGCGAGGTAGAGGGCATCTCGGTTCAGTCAAGAGCCCCACTTACACGCTGGTGGAGCCCTATGAGGAGGTATCGGACGGGCCGGTTTTTCACCTGGATTTATATCGCCTCGGGGGTGAGCAGGAGCTGGCTTATCTGGGCTTAGACGATTATCTGGCAACCCGCGGTGTGCTGCTCATCGAATGGCCCGAGCGTGCTGAGCGCGCGCTACCGGCGCCAACGATTGAGCTGACGCTATTACCGCAAGCGGCCGGCAGAACACTGCAGCTGATGAGTGTCGAGGCAGCGGCACTGACTGCCTTGTCACATGACGCGGCGTAGACGATGACGGGCGTGATACTGGCAGGCGTCATGTGCGCGGCCCCAGTCTGCACGAACACGCTGGTAGGGCGATGGGAGGATCCGTCTGAGTGTTCCCGAAGGCAGATGCGACGATGAAGCGCTGTTGCGTGCAGACGGTCTTATCACTGAAGCGGAGTGCCAAAGCGAGGTCTAACGGCGATCGTTTTTGGGCGCATCTGTTGCTGGTCGTGACCTTGTTAGTGTCGGCCATCAGTGCGAGCCCCATCGCCTGGTCTGCTGAAGTAGATGCGGTGCGCTTGTGGCGTGCACCGGATCATACCCGGATCGTATTGGACCTCTCCGACGCTGCCGAATTTAAAACCCTGACATTAGAGAACCCAGATCGTCTGGTGCTCGACCTGTTCGATACGCGGCTCAATACGACACTGTCGGCGCTGCCTTTGGCAGAGACGCCCGTCGCGGGAGTTCGGGCAGGTATTCGTCAGGGCGTCGATCTGCGCTTGGTTTTTGATCTGACTGCGCAGGTCACCGTGTCGGTTTTTTTATTGCCGCCAAATGAGTCAACGGGTCACCGGGTGGTGGTGGATTTATTTGATGCAGCTAATGCTGTGGCGGCCGCAGCGCCTACTCCAGCGCCCGTGCGATCAGTCGACACGCTGAATGCTCGGCGCGATATTATAATTGCGATCGATCCGGGCCACGGCGGTGAAGATCCCGGGGCATCGGGACCAGGCGGGTTGCGTGAAAAAGTGATTGTCTTGCAGATTGCCCGTCGGCTTGAAGCGCAATTAGCAAAAATCCCAGGATTTAACCCCGTGCTGATTCGCACCGGTGATTATTATGTCAGTCTGAAAAGCCGTCGAGATCAGGCACGATCCCTTCAGGCGGATCTTTTCATTTCCATTCATGCCGACGCCTTCCGAGAACCTTCGGCGCGCGGGGCATCGGTCTACCGGTTGTCGACCCGCGGGGCTAGCTCGACCACGGCGCAATACCTCGCCGATACTGAAAATGAGGCAGATCGGGTCGGCGGCGTGCAATTGGGAGAGATGGATCCCATGCTCGCAGGGGTATTGGCAGACCTCTCGATGACGGGCACGCTGACGACCAGTCTGAACTTGGGCCGGTTAATTTTGGAGCAGATAGAGGGAGTCGCGCGCTTGCACAAGCAGCAGGTCGAGCAAGCCGGCTTTGCGGTGCTGAAGTCGCCCGATGTCCCG
>CAJQKG010000038.1 GCA_905478845.1 uncultured Luminiphilus sp. | reverse complement strand
CATCGGTGAGTGCCTCGTCGGGGCGCTTGCGGATCATGTCAGTGCGACGCAACGCTTGCTGGCCATCTTGCCAGAGGATCGCTTTGCGGCACTGGGGGGCTCTTTCGACTATATGATGCAGACCGGTTACCTGTTTGGTGGCTGGCAGCTGGCGCGTGGGGCACAAGTGGCCGCAAAGATCGCGGCCGCGGGTGACCGGGTCACTTTTTGTGAGCGCAAAGTCGCCACTGCGTTGTTTTATATGGAGCGGTTACTGCCGCGCGCGCGGGCACACGCGGGTGCCATCGCCGTATCGGGCGATAGCCTGACTCATTTTGCGCTGGATTGGCTGTGATCTGATGGCAGTCTTCACGACGCCAGATCTATCGGACCTCCACCCTGGACTGAGACATCTCCCGCTGCAGTTTCGTCAGTTTGGATTGCGAGAGTGCTTTGCCGGACCGATATCCACGATTGCCTGCTATGCGGATAACTCTCGGGTCTCTGAGGCGGTGACAGAACCGGGAGAGGGACGGGTATTGTTGGTGGATGGTGCGAGTGCCTTGCATCGTTCATTGCTGGGGGATCGCCTCGCGCAACTCGCCGCTGATCATCAGTGGGCCGGTGTCGTGATCATCGGTGCGATTCGCGACGTAGAGGTGATCGATGGCATTGATATTGGTGTGCAGGCCTTGGGCGTCTGTCCGGTTAAAACCGAGAAGCGTGGCGCGGGGGAACGCGATATCACCCTCTCAGTGTGTGAGATGACGATTTGCCCGGGCGATTGGCTTTACGCTGATCGCAATGGCGTGCTGATTGGGCCACAGGTCGCGCTTTAACAGCATCGGTCACAGTCAGGGAGGCGGGTAGCGCCGAGTGACGGCAGGGTTAGATCATGCGCATGGAAAGGTCGAGCGCGCGAATATGTTTGGTTAATGCGCCAATGGAGATCAGATCAACCCCCGTCTCTGCAATGGCAACCAGCGTTTGATCCGTAACATTTCCTGAGGCCTCTAATTCAGCCTGACCGGCCGTTCTGGCGACCGCCTCGCGCAGCGCGTCAAGCGAAAAGTTGTCGAGCATGATGCGATCCGGCTCGGCAGACAGTGCGGTATCCAGTTCTTCCAACGTTTCCACCTCAATCTCGACGGGTTTGTCGGCAGCGATGTGGCGTGCCGCAATGATCGCTTCGCGAATGCCTCCCGCCGCAGCGATGTGATTTTCTTTGATCAAAAAAGCGTCGAATAAGCCAATGCGATGGTTATAGCAGCCCCCGCAGGCGACGGCATATTTTTGCGCGAGCCGCAATCCAGGCAGAGTTTTTCGCGTGTCGAGCAGTCGCACGTCAGTATGCGCAATGCGGTCAGCGTAGGCTTTTGCCACGGTGGCGGTGCCAGAGAGCGCCTGTAAAAAATTTAAGGCCGTGCGTTCGGCCGTTAATAGCGCACGAGCGGGTCCGGTAACGCGATACAGGCTATCGCCAGCATTTATGTGGTCTCCATCCTCAACTTGCCAAACCGTGCCGCAACGCGCATCAACCTGCCTAAAAGTCTCCTCAGCAAAAGCTTTGCCACACAGCACGCCCGCCTCGCGCGTGATCACGTCTGCGCTGGCGAGGGTATCGGGGGCGATCAATGAGGCGGTGATGTCTCCGGCACCCACATCCTCGGCCAGAGCCTGTTGCACGCGTTCTGAAATATACTGAGCACTGATCATGGTGTTGTCCATGTTGCCTAAAAAAATAACGGAAAAGGGGAGCAACCCTCGCCGGTGCGATAAGATTACCCTGTGATGACCTCGAGTGACCAATGGAAGTTTGTTGATGGGTGGCTAGCGTGCGCACGGCCAGTACCGTCGTCCAACTTTAATGCGCGACCCGCCGAGGCATTGCCGGAGCTGATTGTCATTCATGGTATTTCGTTGCCGCCGGGCCAATATGGTGGTCCTTATATTGAGGCTCTGTTTACCAACCAACTTGACCCCGCCGATCATGTTTATTTTTCCGAAGTCGCTCACTTAACGGTTTCCGCCCACTTTCTGGTTCGTCGCGATGGCGAGGTAGTGCAATTTGTGTCGACTGAGGACAGGGCGTGGCATGCAGGAGAATCGTGTTGGGAAAATCGCTCCAATTGTAACGACTTCAGCATTGGTATCGAGGTGGAAGGCTGTGATGAGGAGCACTACGCGATGCCACAGTACAGTGCAGTGGCGCAGTTGATTCGCGGGATACGAAATCAATATCCGGCTATTGGGCACGATGCTATTGTGGGGCACTCAGATATCGCGCCGACGCGTAAAACAGATCCAGGCCCTGCTTTCGATTGGTTGCAGTTGAAGCAGTTGTTAGGCGCACTAAAGGGAGAGCAGGGGTAGTGTCGTACTTGGTATTCATTGTGGCGGTGGGACTGTTCGCTTTATTTGGCGGCGGCGGTCCCCTGCATCGCGATGCTTGGTTTGAGCCAATGATGCGCAGGATCGATGCACTCGCATTGGAGCCCCCCCTGTCGCTGACACTGCGGGTAGGGGTGCCTTTATTCATTTTTCTGTGCCTTTTTGGATTGCTGGGTGTTCTTCTGGGTGAGCTGGGCGAGGCGTTACTGTCTGTTGCTTTGCTGTACTTCGCGTTTGGACGCGATGATTACCCCACGGATCTACAGCGCTTTTTGGCTCGTGCTCGTGTGGGAGATCTTCACGGTGCAGAAATGCTTGTCACCGACCCAAGCGCCTCTGCTGAGCAGCGCATTGCGCTGCCTGATGCGGCGCTACAGGCGTTCGGTTACCGCGGTTTTGCGCGCTGGTTTCCGACCGTATTCTATTTTTGGCTGTTAGGGCCCTTTGCCGCGGTTGGTTATCGACTGATTGATCTCATGAATGAGCGGTCACAGGGTCAATATCAATCGACGGTAGTGTTGTTAGAATGGTTGCCCGCTCGCGTGGTGTTACTGACTTTTTCGCTGCTGGGTGACTTTGAGAAAAGCCGCAGTCTTTTGACAAACGAAGCGTTAGATAAAACATGCTCCAATCAGTCGTTACTCGCGCTTGGCATTGCCCGCGCCTGGCATCTTGATCTCAGTACTGCAGAGACGCCCTCTGACGTGGTTGGCGTGGCGGAGACCGCGCAGAAAGCCATCAGTCGAGCCACCGCCGTGTGGATTATCGCTATTTCTGTGTTCGCGCTCCTCTAAGGGGTCAACGGTTTGTTGAGACTGCATGTGGAATGGGCGCGCTCGCCTGTGCCTGAGCGTCAACACGGGCGCCTTTTTGGCTAGGAAGCCGAGCGCCTCACTTTTTCTGTGCTCTGAATCTCCTCGTAGAGGGCCTGCAATACGGGAGTGGCGGGTGGCTTAGAGAGCAAATGCTTCAATAGCCAACCTAGTATCCACTCAACTTCTGTGGGATTTCCGCGTGCTAGGTCCACTTTCATCGAGGAATCATTTTGTGCGGTGGCCAGACAAATATCCTTGACTTGACTCGGTAACGCCTTGGCAATCGCCGTTTCACCCGCGGCAGTCAGTAGGCTTTGTACCTCAGTGATGGTTGCCTCCGTGCTACTCAGTAGTTCGGATTGGAGCAAAGCGCCGTTTTTCACCTGATGAATCGCTGTGAGGGGATTGATTACCGCATTGACGGCGGTTTTTGCCAATAATATTGAGCGGATGTCGGCTTGCCAATGACACCGCGTTAGGCTGCGCTGCCACAGCGGCAGCCACATGGGTGGCGTTGAATCGTCTTGGTAAGGGCCGAGGTAGGTGGTGCCTGAGCTCGACAAATGCAGTGTATTGCGGTCGCTTCTGAGACAACCGGCGGTGGTAGATCCCAGCACTAAGGCAGCGTCTCCGATCAGTGGGAGAACGCGCTCAGCGAGGCCCATTCCGTTGCCGAGCAATACCACCTGCGTATTGTCAGACAGCCGATGGGCAACGGATCGCACGGCATCTTCCGTGGCCCAGGCTTTGGTGCACACCAGTAAGGCGGTAATCGCTGACGCCTGAGTGACGGATTCTTGCTCAAAGGTAAACGAGGTTTGTGCTGGTTGTGACGCTGTGCTCGCTGCTTTGCTCAGCGTGAGTCGACGCGTTGGCTCGGTATCACGGTAATGCAGTAACGTTACCGGACAGTCAGATGCCTGTAATTCACAGGCTAGCCATCCACCAATCGCGCCGGCTCCTAATACATGCCATGTCGAACTCACCGACTGGGTAGCCATGACAAGCCATTGCGTGGATCAGGCGCGTGGCTAGGGTCAAATCGGTGCTGCCAGAGCGCGGTCATCAGCGCGGCAATACGGTGTCCCGCAGCCAGTAATGGAGGAGACAAAGACTGTCCCAATACGCGCTTCGCTAAACACGATTGCTCAACGATCGGCAGATCCGCCATCGCAATGGCAAGGTCAAAATACCGGCTGCCCATAGCAGCGTACTCCCAGTCGATGGCGACAAGATTATCGTCTTTGACTAGCAGATTACCGGCAGTCAGGTCGTTGTGACACAAGTAATCGATATCTTGCTCCAGTAATGAGAAGGCTTGATTGATCTCAGCGCGCTGGATGACGGCGTGCCAAGCGCTTCGCTGTTCGGCGGGCACTGCGGCGAGGTAGGAGGCGGCATCAGCACGCAGCGTGAGGTGGCGATTGACTTTTGGCAGGTCATGGATAGCGCACATTAACTCACCCAGTGCGTCCCCTGTGATGGCGTTTGATGCCTCCCTTGCGCGTTCGCAGATGACGGCTTGCTGCTGGCGATCGACGTAAACAAGGGCGGGTGTGACACCCGCTGCCATCGCGGCTGACCAGATCTCGATTTCACCGCTGAAGGCGCCTTCGACCTCACTAGTGGGTCTGCGGCGAATACGGGCGAGCAGCGAGGGCTCGTCGAGGAGTTCAAAGAGGATATGGCCGCTGCCCTCTGAGAGCACCGGGCCCAGGCGTGGTGGTGTCCTGATGGGCGCTAACAAGTCCCAGTCTGCCCAGTTGCGCAGCGAGTCGCCTAAGCGTTGTGCTGCCGAAGCCATTGTCTTCGCCAAGTGCGATAACCGACGATCGCGAGGATGACATAGCCTGCAAACAAGGCAGCAGTCAGTGATAAATCGCGAGATAAATATAAACCGATAGAAACGGTGTTGATCGCGATCCAATAAAGCCAATTTTCGAGCAGTCTCTGTGTCACCATCCAGGTGGCGAGGAGTGCGCAAACCGTCGTTGCCGCATCAAAAAAAGGTAACGCTGCGTCGGTCCATTCTTGCATCGCCCATCCCAAAATCAGACTCAGACTGACGATTGTGATGCAAGCAACGAGATGCTGTTGTCCGGTCCAAGTCTGAATGTGGCTTTGGTCATGGGCTTGGTCGTGGCTTTGGTGATGGCTGTGTTCATCTCGCAGCTGACGACCCCACGCCGACCAGCCATACAGTGCCATGGCGATGTAAAAAATCTGTAAGACCGCTTCTAGATAAAGCGAGACTTGCCAAAAAATATGGCTATACAGCATTGCACTGGCAATGGCGGCGATCCAACAAATTCGCCTTTGCTGTATTGCCAATATGACGTAAGCCAGCGCCAGCAAAACGGCGCAGACTTCCACTGCATTCACGTTAGACCGCGGGACCGATATCGGCGAAATGTTCGGGAATGAATTTTGCGACGAGTACTTGACGTCCAAAGTGCTCGTAGCTGGTGCGGAGTGCCTTTTGGATGGCGGCGAAAACAGCCGTATCGTCGCCGCTGATCTGAGTGCTCATTGAATTCGTGGCGGCGACAATGTCTTCGTATTTGAGTAGTTCGGCGATAAACGCCTCGACCACGGTTTTATACTCTTCTCGGAGAGGGTACACGCTCAGTTCGGCTGTCAGTTTCATTTCGGCTGCTCCATAAAGCGGTAGTGTAGTGTGAAACCCACGACACGGGGTTCTCCATATTGTCGGTAGGCTTCGAGGCGGTATTCTTTACGCGGGTCATTCCCAAACGTACCAAATCCTCTTGTAAACGTGGTCCTATCGGTCAAATTCCTCGCCCAGAGTGTCCACTGCCATGAGCGAAACTCGCCCGATAGACTGGCATTAAGCTGGTGACTTGTTGGCGCCTGAACAGTATGCCGATCTGAAAAGAAATAGTCGTCACTGCCGGCTGCTTCTACGTGCAGTGAGAAACCCGGATGCAGTGCCCAAGTCGCACCCACAGAATATTGCCATTCGGGGGCTTGTGGTTGTGATCGACCCGACAAATCCTCGCCGGTTGCGCTGATGTAGTCATCGAAATAAGCATCGAGAAGACCGATGGAGGCGTTCCAGCTCAGCGATTCAGTTGGCCGCCAACTCGCTTCCCACTCAAGCCCACGGTTTATGCCAGCAGCTGCGTTATCCGTGTAATCAATAAAGGCAGTGCTGCCATCGCTTCTTGGAATGACCAGCGACGCCTTTGCTTGCTGATCCTGTCGATCCATTGAAAACAGGGTGAGCTGTGAGCGAAGTTGATACTCAGGCCAGAATGTCACCCAGCCCAACTCCACACTGAGGAGGGTCTCTTCGTCATAGGTCCCAAGCGTGGCAAGCGCGCCTTGGTTTGCCGCTGGGAGTCCATCAATGCTTGCCAGGAGTCGTGCATTGGGTCCCCCAGCGCGCGCGCCACGAGACACAGTCACATAGAGTTGTTGATCCGCTTGGTATTGCCAGATCAGACCGGTTCGACCGGTCCAGTACGAAAGATCAAATGAGCGATCAACGCCGAGACTATCGAGGTAATCACTATCGCGTTGCTCCACTCTGGCACCGACGAAGCCTGCTAACTGATCATGGAAATCATGGTTAATTTCCCCAAATAGCGCTGTTGTGAGGGTGTCGATGTCGCTGTGAAAGGGCGAAGCAAGGTAGGTGTAATCGCGACGAAGGGTTTCACTTTCGTTACGGGCATATAAGCCCAGAGCCCAACGAGTCGACGTTTGGGTGTCAGATTGCAGCCGCCATTCGGCACTGCTCATGGATCGGTCGCGGCGGTACTGGTCAAAGGAGCTGTATTCCCAACCGGGAGCAATGCCCACATAACTCCAATCTTCGTCATAGCTATAAGTGCTGAGGGTTTCGGCATGACTGATTTGTAGCAGGCTCTCATAAGCGCCACTGCGGTAGTCCCAGTTCAGTCGAGCGGCTTTTAAGGTGAGATCGTCTTCCCCCGGCTCATCGGAGAGTGTTGAGCGGGTGTTGTCTAATGAAAACGCGTCGTAGCCGTTGTCAATATCAGTGTAATAAGCGGCGACTTCTAGAGAGTGTTCTGCGGCTTGCCAACGCAATGCTGCTCGACCGGTCAGTTCATCTCGATGATTGGTATCGTCTCGTGCTAGCCATTGGTTATCGACGAAGCCATCACTTTGAAACTGCTGAAAGGCCATTCGCCCGCTAAAGCCGTTGCCGAGTGTGCCACCCAATCGAGCGCCCACCTTACTACCCCCGTTGTTTTCTACTCCTGCTGTGATCTCGCGCGTCGCGCTATCCGTTGCCGTGCTGCGTAATGCGATAAGTCCTGCTAATGCATTCGCGCCCATCAGAGTGCCCTGCGGTCCTCTCAGGATTTCGACTTGTTGGAGATCGTAGAGCGTCAGTGCGCCTCCCGAGCCACTGAGATCGATGCCGTCGAGCAAAACGCCTACCGATGGGTTGATGGGCTCAACAAACTGGCTGCGTTCACCGATGCCTCGAATTTGAAAGAAGCGGTTGCGAGACGCACCGGATGAGCTGGCGATATTGGGCGCCAGAGAGATCATGTTCTCAAGGTGGACCGCGCCGCGCTGTTGCATGGATTGCTCAGCGAACACCGTCGCGCTGAGGGCGGGTGAGGCCTCGGTCAAGAGGGTCGCGGTGACAGTTACCTCCTCTAAGGCGTTATTCGACCCCTCGGCGACAGCCCCGCCCAATAGCGCAAGGGAGCCAAGAAGATACGCATAAATTTGACGCGGGGTACTCTCTCTGTGGGTTCGGTGTGACGCTGGACAGGCTGTTACCGCACTGCTATCTAAGCCACTAGTTAGGCTATTATTGAAGCCACAGTTATTGAAGCCACAGTGATTGAGGCGGCAGTGGGTGGGCGTGACAAAAAACGACAGGATGGTAAGCAACACTCTCTCTCCTCAGAGCTGAGCGGAGACGAGTGCAGGGTCATGGGACAAGAAGGTCCAGCCACCTGTTCCCTCCGCCGGTATAATCCGGATCAGGTTCAACGGGTTTGCCGATTAGGCATCTCAGGCGTGTGCCGCCCCGCAGGTGACGCTATTTTAGCACAGTCAGGTCGAATCGCTAGGGTCAGATGTCGTCAGCGACAGTCTGCTTGGGGTCTTTACCTTATATTTGTAACGGTTTTGTGACGGGTGTAATGCGGGTATTTCTGATGTCCAAAGCGTATGATGAACGGCAGGGAGTTGCCGGACGTAGCGCAAGATTGTGAAGAGTGTTGAGCAGCGTAAATGGAAAGCGCAATATCAAGAAGCAGTGGCCTTGGCCGAGGGGCGTTTGCAGGGCATTTGGCAGCGGCTTGCGCGAGATCCCACTGCCTTAAAGCGAGTTCAGGACGCGCTGATTGTGTTGCTAGTCCTCTGGTCGCTCTTGAGTGTGAGCCAATTACTGTGGATACCCTGGCGGGCCAGTGCCATTGAGTCGGCACCGGCTTTGGCATTGAATCCACCGCAGCCATCCAATCAATTCGGTTTGGTGGCTATCGATACCAGTGGGGTCATCGGTTCGGGTGTATTTGGAGGCATTCCAGACGAACTGGACGCCGTCCCAGAGGCCAATGAGCGTTCGAATAACCGTGATGGCATAGAGCGTAATGCCAAAGAAACCCGTTTAGCACTGGCCTTAACGGGGATTGTTGCCTCGACAGAGGACGGCTTAGGGAGCGCAGTGATCAAAGCGAATGGCGCTGAACAGGTCTATGCAGTGGGGGATGGGTTGCCAGCTTCTGGTCAAGTCACTTTGGCAAAAGTCATGCCACAAACCATTGTCATCGATAACAACGGGACCTATGAGTTGTTAACGTTATATGAAGGCTCGGGTCTGGTCGTGCCCACCACGCCATCGCGAGAAGCGCGCGCAACGCCGTCTGAGCGCACAATCGCTGCACCGCGGCCTGAGACGCGTGCAGCTGTCGCCACTGAGGCTGAACGCAGCGAAACAGCCCGACGCTACCGGCGGACGCTTTACGAGAATCCCGAGGCGCTAGCCAACCTGCTAACGGTCTCGCCGGTCCAAGCCGATGGCACGATCATCGGGTATCGCATTAGTCCCAGTAAAGACCGTGATGCCTTTGATGCACTGGGCTTTAAAACCGGGGATACGGTGACAGCGGTCAACGGCCTTGCACTGAGTGACACGACCAATACCATGAAATTATATACGTTGATGAAAGACGCGACTGAAGCGACATTTGACATTGCGAGAGAGGGTGGCAACGTGACGATCAGTATTGATTTAGCCAACCCCTGACAGGATGCCCGTGAAAAACAATCGTTTTGCAGTGTTTTCCTTACGCACATTACGCAGCCTAGCAGCGGCGGTGTTGTTGGCGGTAACGCCCGGCGTCGCTGCGCAAGAATATACCGTCAATCTGAAAGATACGGATATTCAGGAGTTCATTAAATTTGTCGCCGATGTCACGGGCACTACCATGGTGGTGGATCCGAATGTGAAGGGGAAAGTGCGGGTCATTTCCTCCAAGCCTGTCACGCAATCAGAGCTGTATGATCTATTCCTCTCTATCCTCGATGTGCAAGGGTATACGGCGGTGAGAAGTGGCCAG
This sequence comes from uncultured Luminiphilus sp., assembly GCA_905478845.1. Classification (GTDB taxonomy): domain Bacteria; phylum Pseudomonadota; class Gammaproteobacteria; order Pseudomonadales; family Halieaceae; genus Luminiphilus. Next base: position 19,156 of record CAJQKG010000038.1, on the reverse strand, counting down.
GTGGTGAGGATTGTCCCCAGCAAAGATGCGCGCTCTTCGCCCGTGCCGCTGATGGAAAATCAAGATGTGTTGGGCAATGACGAATATGTGACGCAAGTGATTCGCCTCGATAACATATCAGCGGCTAAGTTGATTCCTGTGTTAAGACCCTTAGTACCGCAACAGGCGCATATGGCGGCTTATGCCCCGAGTAACGCGATTATCATCTCGGATATTCGGTCTAACATCGACCGCATTGTCAATATTATCGAGCAGATGGATCGATCTGCGATTCAAACAACAGAGATTATTCGACTCAAGTATGGCGTGGCGGAAGATGTCGTCAGCATGCTTAATACGTTAGAGAAATCGCGTCAGGGTGACGGAGCTGAGGCGAATAAAGAAGTGGTCCTAGTTGCAGATAAACGCACTAATAGTGTGGTGGCTACCGCTGACGAAATGTCCGTGGAGCGGATTCGAAAATTGGTCGCTTATTTCGACTCGCCGCTGGAGCAGTCTGGCAATGTTCGCGTGGTCTATTTGGAATACGCCGACGCCACGGAAACGTCAGAGGTGTTAACGCGCGTGATGCAGAACATCGCTCGGCTAGAGGACGGAGGGACCAAGCGCGGCGGCGGTGAATCAACGATTGAAGCGGATGCTGGCACCAATAGTCTCATCATCACGGCCGACACCGATGAAATGGCAGCCATAGAATCCGTTATCGCGAGGCTCGATATACGCCGCGCGCAGGTCCTGATTGAGGCCATTATTGTCGAAATGGAAATGACAGAGGGACAAGAATTAGGACTGCAGTGGTTGTTTGCCAATGACAGTGGCCTTTATGGCGGCAATATCAGCAACAGCACTGCGCAGCAGAGGCGGAATGCGGAGCTAGCCGGCGCGCTGTTGCCGGATAACGGCTCGGAGATTATCGACACCCGGAGCGTAGCGGGCGCATTAGCAAGCACGCCTGGCGCGACGCTAGGGTGGGGGATGGTGGATGAATCCCTCACTATGACGGTCATCCTGAATGCGCTGGAAACCCAAGGGAATGCGAATATCTTATCGACGCCGAGTCTACTGACACTCGATAACGAAGAGGCCTTTATTACCGTGGGGCAAGAGGTGCCCTTCGTCACGGGCTCCTACTCCAATACCGGCTCGGCGAATGGTGCATCCAATCCGTTTCAAACGATCGAACGTCAGAGTGTCGGTATTACGTTGAAAGTGACACCGCAAATTAATGAAGGCGATTCAGTCGTCTTGGATATTGTTCAAGAGGTATCGAGTATCTCGGCACAAATTCTGGCGGCCTCTGATGTGATTACTAACGAGCGTAAAATTGAAACCAAAGTACTAGCAAACGATAGCGATATTTTAGTACTGGGTGGATTAGTCAAAGAAGACGTTCAGGATTCAACGCAGGGAGTACCGCTATTGTCAGATATCCCCCTGCTGGGTCGGCTTTTCCGCAATGACGTTGTGTCGGTAACCAAGTCTAACTTGCTGGTGTTTATTCGTCCGACGATTATCCGAGATGACCAAGATTTAGCAGGTGCGACGGCTGAAAAATATCGTTTCATTCGTGACCAGCAGCTGGAGCGACGAGAGAGAGGTCTGATGTTTCTGGACGATGGGAGTTTGCCTGTTCTGCCCAGTTGGGAAGAGCAGATACAGCAGCTGCCTGAAGTGCCGTTGGATGCCGCAGAGGGCGAGTGACCTCACATGACTGAATCAATCGTCGCGACACAAGCCGTCTCTGATACCCCGCCACTGGGGCAAGCGTCAGGCATACCCTTTACCTTTGCGCAAAGCCGTAATGTGCTGCTGGAGCGCTCAGCGGGTGCCCTGGTTTTGTACTATGTTGCGCCGATGACGCCTGAGGTGCTGCTGGAAGTTCGGCGCTATGCGGGCGAGGTGTTTTCTCTTGAGGCGCTGGATGACAGCGCTTTTCGTCAGAGATTGACCGTTGCTTATCAGCGTACGCAAAACGAAGCGGCACAGATGGCGGATGATCTGTCTTCCGATATTGATCTTTCGCGTTTGGTGGATGAACTGCCCGACGTGGGAGATCTCATGGATGCGGAGGATGATGCACCGATCATCCGATTAATTAACGCCATTTTATCTCAGGCGGTCAAAGAGCAAGCGTCCGATATCCATATTGAAACCTTTGAGGAACGCCTGAGTGTGCGTTATCGAGTCGACGGTGTGTTGACGGAGATACTCTCGCCCAAAAGGATGCTGGCTCCGCTGCTCGTATCACGCTTGAAAGTGATGGCTAAACTGGACATTGCGGAAAAACGTGTGCCACAAGACGGCAGAATATCCGTGCGAATAGCGGGTCATGGTATCGATATCCGCATGTCTACGATCCCCTCTGCCTTTGGTGAAAGAGTGGTGTTACGGCTGCTGGATAAACAGGCCGGACAGTTGAACCTCAGTGAATTGCGCATGAATGAACAGGTCGATCAGACCTACCGCACTGCGCTGTCTAGCCCCCATGGCATTATTTTGGTGACGGGACCCACGGGATCGGGAAAGACGACAACGCTGTATGCCGGTCTATCGAGTATTAACGAAACGTCACGCAATATTCTGACGATTGAGGATCCCGTCGAATATATGTTGCCAGGGGTGGGACAAACTCAGGTCAATACCAAGGTCGATATGACCTTTGCGCGCGGATTGCGCGCCATCCTCAGGCAAGATCCTGACATTGTCATGGTGGGCGAAATTCGCGATCTTGAAACGGCGGAGATTGCCGTGCAAGCGTCACTCACTGGACATCTTGTCCTATCGACATTGCATACCAACACGGCGATTGGTGCCGTCACGCGTCTCCGCGATATGGGGGTAGAGCCTTTCTTGCTATCTTCAAGCTTAATCTGTGTCATGGCTCAGCGTTTAGTGCGGCTCCTGTGTACCGCCTGCCGGCAGCCCTATGAGCCTAATGAAATCGAACGGGAGCGTTTGGCTATCTCTGATGAATCGGCCGTGCTTTACCGCCCTGGGGGTTGTGAGCACTGCAAAATGACCGGTTATCGCGGACGGATGGGGATTTACGAGGCCATTGTCATCGGGGAGGCGCTGCGGGACGCGATTCACCGAGGGGATGGCGAACAGGCATTGCTCCGTATTGCCCGCGAACACAGTCCGGGCATCCAAGCCGACGGTCGTCAGCGTATTCTCAATGGTGACACGAGCTTGGAAGAAGTCCTTCGCGTGACGGCGGTCAATTAGTGTATGGCGGCGTTTCGTTATAAAGCGCTGAACGCTGACGGCAAGCTGGTTAAAGGCGTGTTAGAGGGCGACTCAGACCGTCAGGTGCGCAGTGTGCTGCGACAAAAGCAGTTACGCCCTGTCGAGATAGCCGTGGCAATGAGTGCTACCGGTACTCGAGATCACGGTCGTTTTCGATTCCGTAATCGCCGTCTTAGCGCGGGTGAGCTGGCTTTAATAACGCGGCAACTGTCTACTTTGGTCGCCTCGGCGCTTCCGCTGGATGAGTGCTTAAATGCGGTAGCGGAGCAGAGTCGCCGGTCTGCTGTGAAATCGATGATGTTACAGATCCGATCTAAAGTGGCCGAGGGCCATACGCTGGCACACTCGCTGAATCAATTTCCGCACGCTTTTGGAGAAATGTATCGCGCGATGGTGAATGCGGGAGAGGAGGCGGGGCAGCTTGCCCCCGTGTTAGAGCAGTTGGCACATTATACCGAGACGCGACAACACACGGCTCAAAAGCTCCAGATGGCACTCATTTACCCCATCGTCTTGATTGTAGTCGCCATTGCAGTGGTTGCCGCACTGATGATTTTTGTTGTGCCTGAGTTGATCGGCATTTTTGCCCACAGCAAAAAAGCGCTGCCGCCACTGACCGTGGGGTTGATTTGGGTCAGTGATTTTTTACGAGACTACGCGGTGTATTGTCTGGTCCTGATAGTGGGTGCGATCTGGCTTTTTCGGCGAGCCCTTCAAGACACGCAACGGCGCAGACAATGGCATCAATTTTTATTACGTATCCCCGGGTTACGGGGTGTGTTTGTCGCACTGGATAGCGCGCGCTTTGCTTCGACTCTGAGTATTTTGATGGCGTCGGGCGTACCACTGATTCATGCCCTGCGGATCGCGGGGTCGGTCATGACCAATTTGGTGATGCGGCAGGCGAGCGGGACGGTGTCTGTCAAAGTGCAAGAAGGGTCGAGCCTGAGTCGAGCATTGGCACAAGAAGTGTTTTTTCCGCCTATGATGGTGCATATGGTGGCTTCGGGTGAGGCCAGCGGGGATCTAGAAAAAATGTTGGAGCGTTCAGCGACCAACCAAGAGCGCGAGTTAGAAATGACGTTGGGCGCCATCATGGGGCTATTAGAGCCGGCAATGGTGGTGTTGATGGGGGGGTTGGTGTTGACCATAGTATTAGCCATCCTGCTGCCTATTTTTGATCTGAATACGATGGTGAGGTGATAAACAGTGAGTAACGCTAAGGGCTTTTCGCTGATTGAGATTCTGGTAGTGCTGGTCATTATGGGGCTTCTCATCAGTGTGGTCGCACCAACGGTACTCAATAGTGCCGACGACGCTAGGATTCAAAAAGCCCAAGCTGACTTTAAATCGATCGAAACGGCACTGAAGATTTATCGACTAGATAATTTTGTATACCCGACTACGGAACAAGGCCTTGAGGCATTGGTGAGTCCCAGTACGCTCGACCCAGAGCCGCGCAACTTCAAGCGAGGGGGTTACTTGTCAGAATTACCACTAGATCCTTGGGGCCGCCCTTACTTATACCTCTCTCCGGGGGAATATCGTGAGACGGATATCTACTCTTTGGGCGCTGATGGATTGCCTGGCGGTGAGAGTCAAAACGCCGATATCGGTAACTGGAAAGAGGGGGAGGGTTAGCAACGTCGCCGTAATGCCTGTTTTGGGGATGTCCTCTTCTACGCCACGCGGATTTAGCTTTATCGAATTGCTGGTGGCGATATTGGTCATCGTACTGCTGACCGGAGTGGTCAGTCTGAATGTGGGGCGCGGTGGTGCAGAGTTGCAATTGGAGGGCGAGGTCCGCTATCTCGCAAATCTATTATCGTTTTCTGGTGCTGAGGCAGGACTATCTGCTGCCGATCACGGCCTGTTGATAGCCGCCGACTCAACCGCTCAGGGCACACGATATCAAGGCATTTGGTTGAGGCGCTTTGATCAAGGCTGGGCGTCGCCGCGCGCCAGTACCGATGTTTTTGTGCCCTTTATTTTTATGGCAGGCACTGAGCTGCTGTTAACGCTGGAGGGGCAGCCTAGTGTTGAGATTCCAATGTATGATCCGACGCTCAATCCTGCACCACAAATCGTCATGTGGGCAGGAGGTGAAATGACACCGGGATCACTCGACTGGATCGATGAGCTCACGGGTGAACTCGCGTATCGTCTCGAATGGGATTTACTGGGCCGTATGACCACTCTGCCCAAGGGAGAGCCACTCATTGAGGAGTAACCGCTCGTCTCGTCCAAGCAGTGATCGCGCCTTTACCTTGGTAGAGGTGATGGTGGCGTTGGCGGTGGTGTCGGTGGCGGTCCCCGCGCTGTTACTCGCCTTATCGCAGCAACTTGATGGAACCCGTTACTTGCAGGATCGTATTCAAGCGCAGTGGGTGGCAGCAAATCGACTCGTTGAGCTGCGCTTGGTCTCGGCAGCAAAAGGGACACTGCAAACGGGCCTCATTACGGGCAGTGAGGAAATGGCGGGTCGTATTTGGTACTGGTGGAGTGAGGGTGAGGAAACTCAGGTCCCCGGATTTTTTCGTTACGAAGTGACTGTTTCCGATAGTGAGGACGGTTTCAGCACGCCGTTACATACACTGGATGGCTATTTGATGGTTGCGCAGGCGAATCGTGGGCGTTAAGCAAGTCGGTAGGGGATTTACGCTGATTGAAGTGCTGGTTGCTATGGCGATTACCGCGCTGATTTCGGCAGTGGCTTATGGTGCATTGTCTTCGGCACTGTCTGCTGCTGAAAGCGTGCGCAGTGCAACGGTTCGATCACACGATATTAATCAAACATTGACCGTGCTGTCGCGTGATATTCGGCAAGTGGTCAATCGATCGATAATCGATGAATTTAACCAACCGGCACCGGCGTTGAGTGGGGGATTACTGAGTCGTTATCCACTCACGCTGACGCGTGCAGGATGGCATAACTCGACCGGTGCGCCACGCAGTACATTGCAGCGCGTGCGTTGGTGGATCGAGGAGGACGTTCTCTGGCGAGCGCATTTTCCTGTGTTAGACCGAACGCCAGGTACGGAGCCGATTGAGACCGCGATGCTGGATGACGTAGAGGGTTTTGAGGTTCGCTTCCTGCCTACGATTGTTGACTTAAAGAGTGATCGTGACGACGTGATCGATGATCGTGATTGGCGTGACAACTGGATTGCAGACGTATCTCAACCGGATCTTGAGTTACCCATTCCGGCCGCCGTCGAGATTGTGCTGCAGTTAGCCGGGTTGGGAGAAGTGAGGAGGCTCTATGTGCTGCCGTCGTCCTGAGCCTTATCGATCGCAGCGCGGTGCGGCGCTGATTATTGCCATGCTGGTGTTCGCGTTGTCGGCAACACTGTTGGTTGCTTTGCAACGAGAGTTTTCTTTGGCGCTTCAGCGAGGCACGCATCAGCTCTTTTCTGAGCAAGCTTGGGCTTATTTGATCGGTGCCGAGGAGTTGGCCAAGTTGGCTTTGCAGACAGACACTTTACTCGATGCGCGGAGCGCAACCGCTGCTGATCATTTAGGGGAGCTGTGGGCGCAGCCGGCAACCCCTTATCCCCTAGCGGCAGGGGGGTGGATGACGGGCCAATTAACCGATCTACAAGGGCGCATCAATCTCAATATGCTGGTGAAGGCCTCCGGAAATCAAAATCAATTGACGACAAACGAGCGTCCTATCGGTGACGATACTAGAGAGGCGAGTGCCGGCGATACGCGCACGCAACCGAGTCAGGGTGACAATCAGTCGGGGCGGGAGGACGAGCCAGTCGGCCAGTCGGCCATCGGCGAGGCGGATCGCTGGACAGCAACGCAAAAGCTGTTGATTCGCCTGTTGCAGGCATTGGGCGATGTGTCGTTGCCGCTTGATGAGGCGATGACATTGACGGAGGCAATCAGCGACTTCATTGATCGCGATGCGAACCGGCGACAAAATGGTGCCGAAGTTGATGAGTATCGGTATGCCGACTTTCCTTACCTACCCGCTAATCGAGCCTTAGCCAGTGTCAGCGAGTTACGATCAGTGCGAGGGATGACACCTGAGGTCTATGAGGCGCTAGCGCCATTGGTGACAGTATGGCCAGAGCGGAATACGCAGCTGAATATCCTTACCGCGCCATTGCCGGTGTTGAGAGCGCTTAACGCAGATGATCAGTGGGCGCCGCTGTCAGTCATGGATGCGGAGCGCTTAGCTGAGCGTCGACAAGAGGGCGGCATTACTGAGGTCAAAGACTTACTGACCGATCCTATTCTGGAGGGGAGGCCATCCGCAGAGCTTGAACCGCTATTGGATATCCGCAGTGACTGGTTTCTTTTGGATGCCTCAGTAGAGTTGGTGGACCGGCAACGACATCTTTTCACTGTGCTGCGTCGAGGCACTGACACAACGGTTGCTGTTTTTAGATCGGAGGGCGAGCTATGATGTTGTTCCTGTTCGTGAACCAATTGGTGCCGGCTGCGTCAATGCGCTCATTATGAGTCAACTGAATAACAACCTAACGGTTATGCGGTGGCAACAAGGGGAAGGACGGCTGATCCGTTGTGGTAATCCGCCCGAGCGATTTGACCCTACCATTGCTACCGTACCTGAGAACCTGTGTGTTGCGTTTCCTGCCGACGCCGTGCGTTCTTTGACGCTATCGATCGCGCCAGAGGAGGTGAAGCACCTCCAGCGTGCCTTACCGTTCATGCTAGAGGAATCGATGCTTGAGGATGTGGCGCAGTTGCACTTCGCCGCGGCGAGAATCGATGATGATCTGCATAGTGTTGTGGTGGTGGATCGTTCAAAGATGGCTAACTGGTCTGAAGAACTCCCCGATTCACTCCAGAATGTGCCATGGGTTTCTGAGGCACTGTGCCTGCCCTGGTCACCCGAGCAATGCACTGTGATTTTTGAAGCGCAGCATGCTGTCCTGCGTTGGGGTCTGGCGGAGGGCGGACGCATTGAACACAGCTTGCTCGCTGATCTGATGGAGAGTATCGGGCTTCAGGAGCAAACGTTGATTGTCTATGCCGCCGATCAAGCCTTGGCGGAAGCTGCTATTCCTGAACAATTGCATGGAGCAATTCAGTGGCGAAAAGGCGGTTTTTCCGAAGCGTTGCTGCTTGCGGACCCCCATCCCCCGGTACCGGATTTGCGTCAGGGTGAGTTTGCACCACGTTTGCCGCTGGCTCGCTGGTGGGCAGTTTGGCAGCGTGTCGCCCTCGCGCTTGCCGTGGCCTGTATCTTAAAAATTGGCTTTTCAGTTGCGGATTATCAGATGCTCAAAGCAGAAGATCTTCAACTTCGACAGGCCATTCAAACGAGTTATCGTCGGGTCAATCCGCGAGGTGCGGTAGTCGATGTCGAAAAACAGCTCAACAGGCAGTTGGGGGAATTTGGGGCTGGCACGCAAAGAAGCGCCTTCACACCCACCATGGTGGCCTTGCTCACGGCTATTCAAAAGGTCGACGGTATCAAATTAACGGCGCTGAACTATAGCGGTAAAGGGGATCTCAGATTGAGTCTGTCGGCGCCGAATTTCGAATCGGTTGAGCAGGTTCGAGAGCAACTGAAAGTGCAGTCATTTACTGTCCAGTTAGAAAATTCTAATGCCCGCAGCGAGGGCGTTGTAGCCCGTCTACGGGTGCAAATACCATGATGCGAAAATGGTTCGAATCACTGGTTGCGCGAGATCAGATGGCGCTAATGATATTAGCCGCCATCGTAGGGTTGTGGGTGTTTGTACAAGTGATCTTCGTCGAGCTTGATGGTCGGCGCGAGCGCCTAAGGGCAGGCAATGAGGCGTTAGTCGTCAAGTTATCCCGGATTGATCTAAAGGTTGAGCAGCTGGCGGCTCTGCGAGCCGATGGTGGCGGGGTGCAAGTGAACTTAACCCGGACACTCAGTCAAGTTAGTGAGACTTTAGGTCTACCCGTGAAGCGTCTACAGCCCAATAGCCGAGGAGAGGTACAGATACGATTTGAGGACATTGCTTTCGACGGGTTGCTGCAATTCCTCGAGCAAATCGAGGGCTCATCTGGGCTGGCGGTGATTGATGGGTCCATTAGCAGCGCTGGCAATAACGGTGGAGTCAACGCGACGCTAAGAGTTACGGGCGCCTGATCGATGGAATGGATAACACGACACCGACGCGCCTTGGCCATTTTTATTTTCATGGGGCTACTGTCATCGCAAATCCCAGCGCGCGCCCTATCGAGTCTCTTGCCTGGTAGCGTGATATTGACCGGTGTATCGGGAACGATTTGGTCTGGGAGTGCGGCAAGGGCTTGGATCGAGATCGATCAACAGCCGCTCATGCTCGGTCGAGTGCGATGGCATATCCAACCGTGGCGAGTGCTGTGGAGTGCGCCGCTATCGCTATCGACCACTTGGGGTCAGCAGACCCTGAGCGCGCAACTGGGTTATCGCCTGGGTGGCGCAATAGTGCTTCAACAAGCCGCGTTTGCGCTCAACACGCAACTATTACGGGCGTTTTTTCCCCTTTATTTAGGGGGTGCGCTGTCTGGGGAGTTTGCGCACATTGCGATCGATGAAGGTCATATTCTCGACGCTGAGGGCGTCGTACGCTTGCAGCGAGGGGTGTGGACGGCGAACTCGGGTAATGTACTGCTGGGCGATTATCAAGTCGACTTTTCTAGCGCCGATATAGCGGGCGCGGGGACGGCAGGCGCTCTCAAAACGATGGCCGGAGCGCTGGTGCTCTCGGGGGAATTGTCTGCGACATTGACTGGCTATCAGGTCGCCATTCAGGCGACGGGGCCTGTGGCGCGCGATGAATCCTTTCGTAAGGCGATGTCGATGCTAGCGATTCCTAATCAAGAGGGCTTCAGTGTGTCGCTAGCGGGACAGTACTGAGGTAAAAGCTATGCGTGGATAAGGGGAAGGGGGATCACGGAGTCTCACCCTATCGCGCAGGGTTCATTTTACAAAGGTTCGACGTTGTGAACCCCCGCAGTGCGCACCGCACTCCTGTGCCGTAACATACCGTTAAGTGAGTCAGCCTAGGAGTCCAATAGATGGTGTCAGCAGGCAATACGATGTGGTCCAGCCGTTTTGCGTTTGTCATGGCGTCAGTGGGGTTTGCCGTTGGCCTCGGTAATATCTGGCGATTTCCTTATGTGACCGGTGAAAACGGCGGGAGCGCTTTCGTCGTGATTTACCTTTTGTGCGCGGTGGCCATTGGTATTCCGTGCTTGATGGCAGAATTACTGGTCGGTCGACGTGGTGGCGGCAGTCCCCCTCGTTCCATGGCGGTCGTGGCAGAGGAGTCTGGCCGGAGCAAGGGTTGGAGCATAGTGGGCGGTATGGGCGTGGCCACGGCCTACACGATCGCGATTACTTATGCCGTAGTTGTCGGCTGGGTGCTTTGGTACCTCGCGCGTGCCCTGTCTGCTGGTTTTGCTGGTTTTGATGCCGGTATCGCAGAAGCGACCTTTACCGGCCTGCTAACCGACAATCAATCGATGATGTTTTGGACCTTAGTCGGCAATATCATCGTGGGTTCTATTATTTATGCGGGTGTCACCTCAGGTATCGAGCGTGCCGTGACCGTTATGATGCCGCTGATGTTTACGCTGTTGGTCGGACTGAGTATTTATAACTATTTTGCAGGGGGATTTGTCGAAACCTTGCAATGGTTGTTCACGCCCGATTTCAGCAAAGTGACGGGTGCGACTTTTCTTGCTGCCATCGGACAGGCCTTTTTTTCTATCGGTGTGGGCATGGGTGGAATGATGACTTACGGTGCCTATTTGCCCCGAGATTTCTCGATTGCGCGGGGCGCAGCGACGATCGTCATGGCGGATACACTGATCGCTTTACTGGCGGGCTTTGTGGTCTTTCCAGCGGTGTTTCACTTTGGCCTTGATATGGCCAGTGGTCCCGGTTTGATCTTCCAGACCCTACCGGTCGCTTTCGCGCAAATGCCCGGAGGCGCTATTTTTGCCGTGCTCTTTTTCATCATGCTGGCAGTGGCAGGCGTGACCTCAATGGTCGGTCTATTAGAAAGCGTGACAAGTTGGACTAAAGAGCGATTGGCGATCTCGCGACAACGGAGCGCGCTGCTGGTGGTAGGGTCCGTTACCACCCTCAGTGTCATTTCAGTGTTGAGTTACAACGTATGGGAAAGCTATCAGTTGTTGGGTATGAATTTCAATGAGCTCACGGAAGCGCTTTACGATAAATTATTGCTGCCATTAGCGGGTTTATTAGTGGCCTTATTTACGGGGTGGTTTATGCACCGCGAGCACAGTAAAAATGAACTGTCTGATGATGCGAACTGGTATGGCGTTTGGCGTTGGCTGACGCGCTTTATTGCCGTGCCTGCGGTCGCGATTATTCTGATTTCTGGCTTGGTCTGATGAGCCTGTTGATCACGGCGACAGACTGGCTTTGGTCTTATATTTTGATCGGCGTTTTACTGGCGATCGGCGTGCGCTTTACGCTCGGTTCGCGGGGCGTTCAGCTGAGACTATTTAAACGTACTCTAGCGGTGTTCTCCTCCATTGAGTGGCAAGGCAGCGAGCGCGGCATCTCCAGCCTGCAAGCGCTTGCCGTCAGTGTGGCGGGGAGAGTGGGGGGCGGCAATATTGCAGGTGTTGCCGTGGCGATTACGTTGGGTGGGCCGGGTGCTTTATTCTGGATGTGGCTGATTGCGTTGCTGGGCATGGCCACGAGTCTATTCGAGTGTGCCCTTGCTCAGCTTTATAAGCGACGGGAAGCAGATAAAACGTTCCGAGGCGGACCCGCGTATGTGATGCGCTACGGGCTTGGCTGGAAAGTGTTGCCGGTGATTTATAGCCTGTTGCTGCTCTTCACCGTCGGCTTTGGCTTCAACGCGGTGCAGAGCTACGTCGTGACGACCTCGATTGAGTCGGCATTTGGTGTGCCGGTTCACGTGAGCGGTTTTGTGATGACGCTGGTGATGGCGGTGATTCTTTTCGGCGGGATTCGTCGATTAGCCCGAGTTTCTGAGGTCGTAGTGCCCTTTATGGTGGTGGGTTATTTATCCCTCGCTATCGTAGTGTTGGTCATGAACGTTTCAGAGATTCCCGAGGCGCTACGACTCATTTTTTCGTCTGCCTTTGGTATGGAGCAGGCCTTTGGGGGTGGGATGGCGGCGGCTATTGCGCAGGGCGCACGAAGAGGGCTGTTTTCAAATGAAGCGGGACTCGGCACAGTGCCCAATGTGGCGGCGGCAGCCGATGTGCCTCACCCGATATCCCAAGGATTGGTTCAGTCGTTGAGTGTGTTTATCGATACGATTGTGCTCTGCACCGCCACGGCGCTCATCATCATGATGTCATCGACGTTCGCGTCAGAGGGTCAATCGGTGGCCGGTGTGGCCATGACCCAGATGGCGGTCGCCGAGCACGTGGGACCTGTGGGCGAAGCCTTGGTGAGTATTGCGCTCGTGTTATTTGCGACCACGACCATCGCTTACAATAGTTTTCTGGGTGAAAACAGCATTGCTTATTTCGATCGTTTAGGACGCCATGCAGTGACGGTTTTTCGCATGTGCATTTTAGTGATGATCGCGTGGGCGTCGGTGCAGGATCTCGGCACTGTCTTCGGGTTTGCTGATCTGACCATGGCGCTGTTGGCGCTGACGAATTTACTGGCATTGTGGGCTCTTTACCCAATCGCGATGCACTTACTCAAAGATTATGAGCAGCAATTGGCAGCGGGTAAATCGCCTCAGTTTCACTGTGATTCACTGCCGCAAGAGTCGATCGATCCCGCTAGCTGGCCCGCTCGCTATAAGCCTTAGCGGCGGTTTATTGCGCGTTTGATAGCTCGATGGTAAAGCGCTTTTGTTCGCCAAAGCGCAGAGTAGTGACCGCAATCGTGTCACCGACGCGGTGCTGCTCCATTGCCGTCAGGAACTCATCGTTACTGGCAACACGCTCCCCCTCAATGTGGGTGATGACGTCTCCGAGAATGATCTCACCGCGTTCGCCTCTGCGGGCACCAATCATGCCAGCGCTTTCTGCGGGGAACCCACGATAGGTTCTCACAATGGGAACACCTTCGACGCGAAATTGTCGGAGCCAACGGTCAGACGCCAACTCCACCCCCAATACCGGCCGCATAATTTTGCCGTAGGCAATGAGTTGCGGCACTACTTCGACCACGGTATTGACCGGGATCGCAAAGCCAATGCCGGCACTTCCACCACTGGGAGAATAGATTGCGGTATTGACGCCGATGAGCTGCCCAAGTGAGTTCAGGAGTGGGCCGCCTGAGTTGCCCGGGTTGATAGCGGCATCTGTTTGAATCACGCCGCGAATCACGCGGTTACTGGGCGACTGAATTTCGCGATCTAAGGCGCTGACGACCCCAACCGTCAGCGTGGTGTCCAGTCCAAAGGGGTTCCCAATCGCCATCACCTTGCGACCCACTGAGAGTTCGGATGAGTCGCCCAGTGGCAGCGTCGCGAGTCCATCGGGAGGCGTTGTTATGCGTAAAACGGCGAGATCGCGTTCGGGTGCAAGACCCACTACCTCTGCTGGATACTGTTGTTCATTGCGTAACGTAATGGCCAGTCGATCGGCACCCGCGACGACGTGATAGTTGGTGACGATAAGACCGGCATCGGCATCCCAGATAAAACCCGATCCGGCTCCTCGGGGGATTTCCATAATATTGCGGGAAAAGCGTTGACGACGTAGTTCACTCGACGTCACAAAAACCACAGCGGGACTGGCCTTTTGAAACACCTCAGTGGTATTGGCCTCGTCTTCCGTGGCGAAGCTCAGGTAGTTGACGGTGTCGTCCGCGCTTGAGGGTAACGGCAACCCACCGATGACGCCGCATAGGAGTGCGGTGATGACTCGGGTGAGGGCATTCATTGACGCTGCAACGCTAGAATGCGGTCGTCTAAAGGCGGGTGCGACCGAAGCAGTGCTGCTAGACCTGAGCCTTTCGCCGAGCGAATACCGAATGCGGTCATTTCGCCCGGCAGGTCCTGGGGTAGACCCTGTTCTGCTTTGAGACGCTGTAGCGCGGCGATCATACTGTCATTGCCCGCCAACTGGGCGCCTGCTTCATCAGCTCGATATTCTCTACAGCGCGAGAACCACATCACGATGGTACTGGCGAGAATGCCTAAAATAATTTCCGCCACGATCGTGACAATGAAATAGCCGAAACCGTAACCCCGTTGCGTCTTGAATATGACGCGATCGACGGTGTGGCCGATGATGCGCGCAAAAAACATGACAAAGGTATTCACGACACCTTGCAGCAACGTGAGGGTGATCATGTCGCCGTTGGCAACGTGGCCGATTTCATGTGCGAGCACCGCCCGTGCCTCGGCTTGTTCGAAACGTCGAAGTAACCCTGTGCTGACGGCAACGAGCGCGTTATTGCGATTCCATCCAGTGGCAAAGGCGTTGGATGCATCAGACGGAAAGATACCGACCTCGGGCATACCGATACCGGCCTCTTTGGCGAGTGACTGCACCGTCTCGAGCAACCACTGCTCATCGCGGGACTGTGCCGATGTGATGATCTGCACGCCAGTGCTTCTCTTGGCCATCCATTTGGACAGTAACAGCGAAATAAAAGACCCACTAAAACCAAACAGGGCACAAAAAATCAGGAGACTGCTGAGATTCAAGTCAACCCCGTTGTTAGCCAAAATACCCTCTACACCTAGTAGATTAAAAATGAGGCTAACTAACACTAAGACGGCGATATTCGTCGCTAAAAACAGCAGAATTCTCATCCGATACGCTCCTTGCAGTGCAATGGCAGGATATCTTTCTTAGGTGGGGTCATTTGTTTCGCTTTCAAGCGTTTCGTCTGGTTTTTGCGCGGCGGGAAGTGGCGCGGGATGTTCACTGAGTTCAAGATCTGCGGGTTTGTTATTGGTGATGCCGCACTGCACAATATCGCCACGAAGCGCCGTATCTTTGGAACCCAGTTCAAATAGCATATTGATCGCCTCGTCATGGTGTTCCCAGTACGCAACTTGCGCGGAGCGGTCTCCCAGTATCCAGTCTCCGGGCTTGCTCCAGTAATGTCCCAGTTGATTGCGAATAACAAATGCACCGCTCATCAGCGTGTCTCCAAAAGGTCAGGCATGAAAGTGTCATGCAGGAAAGTGTCATGCAGGAAAGTGTGTCATGAAACAGTGTAACGAACTCGTCTAATGAAACCGTCTCGAAAAAGGCTGTCAGGGGGAAGACGTCGGTGACAGACTCACTGAGCGGGCCCAGTAGTAGCGCCGTCTTCTTGAGGGCGCATCAGCTTAACAATTGATCTTTTGCCTGATTAATTTTCGCTGCCAGATAGTCGTTGCCACCTCGATCAGGGTGACACTTTTGAATCAGTGCTCTGTGCGCCGCAATAATGTCCTCCTCGGTCGCATCATCCTGCAACCCTAATACCGCGAGGGCCTCCGTACGACTCGATGGAGGGGGACCGCTTTCTTGACCTCGATCGGTCCCTTCATCACTTCGCGCATCCTCTGGAAACCGCTGTTCGAGATAGCTGGTGAGTAGTTGTGCTGAGTCGCTGTCCTCATGCTGACAGTAGCTCAGCAGTTCATCGAGTTGTTGCCGATTGAGCTCGCTCAAGAACCAATCTTTGAAGGCGCTCTCAAGCACGACACCACTGAGCTCACCACTGTCGTGATTGAGCGTCATCTTGATAATGCGTGATGTGACCTCGGACTCTTTGCTCGACGATCCCGCTCCCGACGTGCGCAAGCCGCCCAGCGCGGGGAGTAGACGTATCAGCAAAGGTAGCATTTGCCGAGCCGCCACTAACAGTCCGGTCAGCGCAGCGCCGACCCAATGCATCTTGCCCATCAGGGTAAGGATGACCACCCCAATTACCGCGCTACCGAGGATGATTTGTAAATAAGCAGCACGTCGTTTATGCGGCGGTTGTTGTTGTGCCCGCCGCACCAAGATGAACAGCGTGACGATGATGACGAGGAGCAGGATAACTCTTGGCACGGTGTTTATGTCTCCTGTGATGATTGGGCGAGCAGTCGTAAGTCTATCGGTTTTGGCGCGTTGCTAAGGTGTTTTTTCCAGTTGGCATAGTAGCGCTTGGTCGCCCTGCGTATTCGATTGACGCAGGGCCTGAATGCCGCCTTGAGCAAATCGGCCTACTGCAGCCAGTAATGCGCGGAGTTGCTCCGCACTACTGGCATCAAATGGTGCGTAAGCCCCATGACTTAATTGCGCGAGTCGTTCAAAAATCTTCTGGGTCTGTGCATCGTACCCCTCTTGAAACAGAAACAGGGGCATCTGTTTGATGGCACATTGACCTGCCAAGGACGCTAGAGCCGCTGCTGGCTCCTCGCAGGCGTCACCGACCAAAACGACAGCTCTAACCGGCAGCGAGGCCGAGTGCGTGTTAAGAGCGTGGTGGATGACGCGGCCAATTTGCGTTGCTCCGGGTTGGCAGCTGACGCTGCTCATTTGATCGAGCAGTGCTGCGGGCTGCGTCAGCCAATGACTCGCATTAAATTCGCTTAGGCCCCGGTAGTAGCACAGTTGTATCGCCAGCGTTTGATTGTGTAACGCGGCAGAAAATAATTCACCGTGTAGTCGACGTGCTTGATCCCATGTGGGCTCGCGACTCGCTGTGGCGTCGAGCGCAAAAATCATCCGGCTTTGGCGGGCGGTAATCGCTTTGATCGCACGAGTTTTGCTCAGAAAGCGAGCAATTTCTTGACCTCGTGGCTGGTCAATTTCTTGAGAAATGTGACGCGCCTACGCCGAGGGACGCGGCGCAAGCAGACCGCGATCGCGCAACTCCTGAAGATAATGCCGCCGGCTAGCAAGCTCAGATACCACGGCTTGAAGCGCGTCTCGATCGAGAAGGTATCGGCCATTGGTCGGGTCTTCATCCACCAAGTCCAGTAGCTTTCGGCTTGAAAAATCTTCTGCGTTAAACGTTTCGACCGCGTTGTTGGTTGTCTTTTTTTTCATGGCTTTTCCCCCCGTCGCCTGCTGCTGAGCAGGCTGCTTGGGCAGGCAACGATTTCAAGCGCTGCCTCATTCCTCAGACGGGATTAACTGTCAGTTGCTAAAATAGCCGGCTATTATGACAAAAATTCAGCGAAATTGCGTTACCGGTCGTTGATTCTTGCAAAAGTGAGGGATAAAAGGGTGAAATGGATGGAGATACGACGGAAACATGCGCTGCCTGATGTAGAAACTGCGTTGGTGGGCAGAGACACGCCGATGTCGGTGACCCAGCATCACGCGGTGCTGGGGGCGGCATTGCAACCGCCCTACCCAGTCGGGCTGGAAGAAGCCGTGTTCGGTATGGGGTGCTTTTGGGGTGTGGAGAGGCTCTTCTGGAGTCAGCCCGGTGTTTATAGTACTGCTGTGGGTTATACCGGGGGGCTGACGCCAAATCCGACCTATCAAGAGGTGTGCTCGGGAGGAACCGGACATAACGAAGTCGTGCGGGTTATCTTTGATCCTGCTGTGATGACCTACGAGCGGTTACTGACGCTTTTCTGGGAAAATCATAATCCCACTCAGGGTATGCGCCAAGGCAATGACTGGGGTACTCAATACCGATCGGGTATTTACTATTTGAACGAGTCGCAAGAAACAGCGGCTTTGGCAAGCCAAGAACGCTACCAGGCTGCACTCAGCAAGGCGGGTTATAGCGAGATCACGACAGAAGTTTGTGCGGCGCCGTGCTTTTTCTTTGCTGAGGATTATCATCAGCAATATCTTCATAAAAACCCTGCCGGTTATTGCGGTATGGGAGGCACGGGCGTTAGCTGTGCCACAGGGATGGGCGTGGCAGCAACCGATGCAACGGGCGCTTAACCGGTAGGACTCGGTAGCGCTTGCGCGAGGCTCACAGCGACCGCGGTGTCAACACTGAGGGTGCGCTCGCCTAGGTGTCTGCAGGCAGCGCCAACCGATTGGGCAAGCTCAATCTCAAAGGGGATAAAACCGCCCTCGGGACCCAGCATGACTAGGCCGGCCCCTGCTTCATCTCGCAGCGGTTGCGTCGCGTCCCGGTCGGCTATCCAGCAGGGGCGTTTTTGCATGAGGAGGGGCAGGGTATCTTCGACAAAGGGTCGGAATCGACGATGCTGATGTACCTCAGGTAATAGCGTGTCTCCAGCGCGCTCTAGTCCCGCTTCTAGTGCCATTGCCACGCGATCGGGATTGAGCAGTGGGCTCTGCCAATAACTTTTTTCAACGCGGGCGCTATGAATCAGATGGAGCTTTGCAACACCCATTTCACTGGCGGTACGAAAGACACGACGGAGCATCTTTGGACGAGGCAGCGCTAGGATGAGATCAAACTGATGTCGCTGCAACGCCGCTAAGGTTAACTGAACATGGATCCGTACGGTTTTTTCATCGATCGCCAAAATGGTGCCGCGTCCACGTTGGCCGCCCACTGCGCCCACTTTTAGGGCCTGTCCGGGCTGACCTTTGAGTACGGTCAAAATATGCTGATGACGTCGGTCAGCCAGCACGACGGTTGCGTCATCGACCCAATCGGTGGACCTCAGCAGGACAATATTCATCGCATTGCCGTCTCGCTACACCCAGAGGTCGTAGTCGTCTGCTGCAGTGATCTCTGCTTCGACCAGATCGCCGGGTTTGAAGTCGGTAACCTCCGGCAAATGCACCACGCCATCTATTTCAGGCGCGTCAGCAAAGGTGCGACCGATTGCACCGTCGGCTGTGACCTCATCAATCAAAATGGTTTGGGTGGACCCTATCTTACGTTGTAATTTGGCCGCACTGATTGACTGCTGCAACGTCATAAAGCGCTCCCATCGTGTTGCCTTGATCGCCTCAGGTACGGGATTGGGTAACTCATTCGCTGCGGCGCCTTTCACGGGCGAATACTGAAAACAGCCAACACGGTCTAACTGAGCGCGTTCAATAAAGGTGAGGAGCGATTCAAACT
>CAJQKG010000037.1 GCA_905478845.1 uncultured Luminiphilus sp. | reverse complement strand
CGACTTAGAGCAACGGGATCGGGATCAGGTGCTATTGCAGTTCACCAATAATACCTGCCCCGTATTGGTCGCGAGCGATGTGGCTGCAAGAGGCCTCGACATCCCCGCCCTTGCGATGGTCGTGAACTTTGAGCTCCCCCGCGATGGTGATACCTATGTTCATCGAATTGGACGGACGGGGCGAGCCGGCGAGACAGGCCAAGCCTTTAGCCTAGTGACTCCCGCAGAGGCGCCGCGATTGCGTGTCATCGAAGACCATCTGCACACCAACTGCTTGTGTGACGTCTTGGCGTCGTTAAATCGTAATCCTAATTACCAATTACAAGGTGACATGGCGACGCTTCAATTTGACGCGGGTCGAAAACAGAAGCTGCGCCCCGGCGATATTTTAGGCGCGCTGACCGGCGACGCCGGCCTAGCGGGCGAGCAGATCGGGAAAATCAAAATTCTGGATAATACGAGTTATGTTGCGGTGGCCAGATCGGCACTGCGACAGGCCATGAATTACCTGACTCAGGGCAAGATTAAAGGCCGCTCGATTCGAGTGCGCCGTCTGAATCTGCGCGGCTAACGGCCGAGTCCTGCCACTGAGCTAGCTTAAAAAGGCGCCAAGAAAATCCGAGCGAGATAGTCAAGTCAGACCGCTCCCGCAACGCTTCTCGTTTTTCGCGATAACCTCGAAACGCAAATGGTGTTGCTGCCACCAGAGCTTGCAGCTCTGCATTAGTCAGTTGCTTTTCATAGTGACACTCGCCCTCGCGCAAGAGCTCCCCATCAGGGATAGTACGCCTCAGTGAAGCATGCTCGCGGGGCTGCTCATAGAGTGCTGTCTTTAACTCCCACAGATGTCGAGCGGCAGGTCCGACTTCTAAATAGAATCCGCCAGGCCGCACCGCACGAGCGATTTCGGCATCACTCACAGGCGAGAAAATGCAGATTGCCAGATCGATTGTGGAGGACATCACGGGAAGCTGCCGCGCGCTCGCCACCGCATAGTGGTGCTTGCGATAGTCCTTCGCTGCCAATCTCACGGCGCTTTTCGCGATATCGATCCCATAAACCGACAGCCCCGGTAGCCGCTCTGACAGCATCCCGTCGTAGTAGCCCTCACCGCAGCCCACATCAAGCAGCGTGTTAACCTCGGGGCAGCTGGCCACAACATCGACCAGCTCGTCGGCAAGCGCGCGGTATAAATGCGCTGTATGTATTGCCCGTCGGCCTTGCACCATCTCAAGGCTGTCACCGGGATTTTTGCTACGTTTGTGCTGTACGGGAAGCAGGTTGACGTAACCTTCTTTGGCACGATCAAAACGATGACCGCTGACACAAACCAAACCGGATTCAACTACCTCTAGCGACTGCGCGCAATGTGGACACATCCAAACCATGATCGTGCTCTCATCTCGCCTTATCGACAGTCGCGCCTTCGCGTACCATAGCAAAGGTAACCGCGCCTGGGGCTTTGATGGACAGAATACCGCTGCCATCATGGGCAGAGAGGAAGAGGCTTATTACTACTGCGATAACAAAAACTCAGCGCTGGATCGAGTCATTTGTCATAGACCTCAATCTGTGTCCTTTTGCGCATCAAGTCAAAAAAAGCGACGCTATTCATTACACCGTGAGCGACAGCGAAGCGCCGCACGAGATCTTGCGCGCCCTTCATGAGGAGATCAGCTATCTCGATGGTGATCAAGTCGCCGAGACCAGTTTTCTCATCCTGACCAAGGGTATGAAAGGCTTTCGTGAGTTTAACGACTGGCTAGCAATGGGCCAATCACTACTCGAAATGATGGACTGGGTGGGTACCTACCAGCTCGTGGGCTTTCACCCCCATCATCAGTTTGCGGGAACAGACCCAAAGGCCGCGGAAAACTATACCAATCGGTCCCCCTACCCCATGGTGCATATTCTGCGCGAATCCAGCGTGACGCGGGCCCTTGAAGCCGGTGAAGATGTTGCCCTCATCACTGAGCGCAACACGGACACCCTAAATCAACTGGGTATCGAGCGGCTCATCGAGCGATGGCAAGACTGCTGTACCGAGCATCTCGAATAATGAACGGCCCAAATTGGTCCGTTTACGGCTCGTAATCATCGATACCCAATATCGGCAATTGCTCCTCAACACTGAGCAATAAAAAGGTCTCGAATTCGGTGTAAAACTCAGCGACAGACTGACCAAACACCTTGTTAAAGGCCTCAGCCCAACCCAGATGAGTGTACTCATCCCAGTAATTGAAAAGAACTGCATCTTGAGAGGTTTTAGCCTCCAGGTATCGAAAGGCGATGTGACCAAATTCGTATTGCAGAGCGCCGATGCACAGCTCGCCGCAATAAGACAGCAACCGACTCGTTTGGGCGCTGGTATCGACATCTCTTATTGAAATATCGGGAAATCGTGCGGCAAAAGATTTCATGGCCTTCAGGTCATTCACTACCCGATTTTTTACCACTTGCTCAGTCTGCCAGCCTAGCCTTGCTGAAATGAACTGCTCAAAATAGACAGCGGCGCCCTCCTCAACCCATCGAGTGGTGCTCCAACCAAACGACAGATCGTCGGCGCCTCGATGAATATTATGTGCCCCTTGATAAACGTGAAAGTACTCATGTGCGTTCACTATTTTATCGCTCACGAGCTCGCCCTCAGCCACACTGTGTTGATTGTTCTCGTCGGCATAAGGGTTGTGCACAAACGACTGCACAGGTGGCGCCAAATTCCACGATGACTGCTGGAAACCATTACCACCGGGGTAGATGTAGGCCATTTCTCTGATTGATTCGCCTTGATCAGCGAGGCATCGCGATTTCTCATCGGGCCGATAGTTATAATCACAGAAGTCATTGGCTAATTCGTCAGCTAAATCGAGATCGTTACCGACGAGATAAACCCGAAGTGGTCCGTAATTGCCCAGCAGGTCAATGGCAGCGAGCATGCCCTCTTTGGAGGCTTCTACTATCGGAGTGGGTATGTCTGCAGCCACTCTAAATTGCACTGCCTGTGATACCGGCTGATCCCATCCTGCCGACTGCAACGTAGCGGCATTGCTGCGCTGGGCGTCGGTGAGTGGCGTCGTTGTCCTATCTGCGACTGACGAGATGTAGGGTTTGAACACCATTTCATCAACGCAGGATTCGTACTGTAGTCGTGTCTGAGTATTTTGAGGTGAACCACCTAATTGATAATTGTCTTTGCACTCTTGGGAGGCATTCTCCAACCAACCCGCACAAAAGCCTTCTGGATCATCGCAAAACGTATCGGTCACATTAAAATTGTATTCAATCCACTCGACGTTAGCGGGTGGCTGCCACGTGGCGGCATTATCATCGGCAGTGTCGCTGTCCGAATCATTGTCCACACTGACCGCGTTAACGTCCTCGACGACCTTGATAATCTCGAACCCCTGCTCAGCCGTGCGCCAGTCGAGCACCATGTCATAACGATCACCGCCGATGAGCGCATTACTGGCTGAAATCTCATCCCCCGCAACCGTGCAACTGGTTGCCGCCAGATCGACCGCATCGGCTCCGCTGATAAAGGACTGCTTAAACCTGACGGTCTCAAAAGTCGCTGAGCTGGTTTGTGTATCACCCTCTAGGGTGTGCGCGACCGCCGATATCGTATGGCTACCCGGCGATAAGTTGCTATACGCATAGGCCAGCGAAAAACCAGACTCACTCGCATTGGCAACCTCTGGAAAAGCGCTCCCGACGTCCCCTCTCGCGCCGCCATAAGGTGCATCAAAGGCGTACACCCCATCGATCATGATCTCGATCTTGTCGATGCCATCGGTCGCCACCGCCCAGCCTCTGAGATTGCCCACGCCACCATGAATTTCACCCGCCACCGGCTCTTCCAGCATGATGCGCAAAACATCATCAGCTCTAGCCTGCAACGAAAGCACAGAACACACGGTGAATAGCAGTAATAACCCTGTTGGCGAGCTCATGCGGTTAACTGTTTTCAGCACAAAGCACGGCGCTAGAACAACGCTTAGTCCCAGGATGCATTAGCCCACTCGTCGGCTGATTTTATAATGGCTATCTGACTGTCTAAGTCTTGATTCATAAAGGCATCAAAATCGCTATAAAAACCATCTAAAGACATCCCAAAAGTTTCTTCAAAAGCATCCTTCCAACCCGTTTCAGGATTTTCTTTATAGCGCTCAGCGAAAATCGCGTAGTAGTCAATCATCAACTTTTTAAAATTATTATTATTTAAATGCCATAGGTAAACGTGCGCCATAAAACCACCATCGTAAGCGTAGTATTCGTCATTGATCCGCGTATTCTGATTTTCAAAGTCTCTCAATGAAAAAGAAGCGTCAGCCCCTTCTAGAGATCTTTTGGCCTGATTCAAAAAAGTGAGTGCTTGTTCATAATGATCAAAATCAAGGTTCTGCTTTGACATCATAGCTAGACTCGCAAAATCAGCCCCACCCTCTCCAATCCATATTGGTAAGAAAGGAATCGCTTTGCCTTCCTCTTCATCATTGATGCGAATACCAAACTGCTGCTTATCCTCAAAATAAAACAAGTGAGATGTCTGAAAGGTATGAAAATATTCGTGCGTCAAATAGCGGACACCACCATCTTCATCCTCGTCTTGAGTGAAGGCATCGTCGTAGATCATTAGATCAGCACCGTTATGCAAATAGCTACCGTAAACACCACCGCCATAACTTCTATCGCCCCACGAGTCAGTGTTTTCCTCGATACATTGACTGACATCACCATCGGATCGAATCAAATTGCAGAAATCTGTATCGTGTTGCCGTTTTGATTCATCGCTAGCATTAACCTGATCGATATAAAACACATTGACGGGCACTATATTAGGCAAATTGTCTTTGGCCCAATTCATAACTGAAATGACTTTTTCTTCCCGGCCACTCAGAAGATTGGCCTCATACGTGTTCACACAAATATGGGGATCAGCTTGCCAGGCATACTGATAGTAGGCGTGTGATTCGTCAGTGCTAACTGCTTCGGGCGGAGCGGCGTAATAGAGACCCTCCGCACAATCAAACCCGCCGCCAGCGCCGCCATTATCCGCGCCGCTGTCCTCGACGATCTTGATAATCTCGAACCCCTGCTCAGCCGTGCGCCAGTCGAGCACCATGTCATAACGATCACCGCCGATGAGCGCATTACTGGCTGAAATCTCATCCCCCGCAACCGTGCAACTGGTTGCCGCCAGATCGACCGCATCGGCTCCGCTGATAAAGGACTGCTTAAACCTGACGGTCTCAAAAGTCGCTGAGCTGGTTTGTGTATCACCCTCTAGGGTGTGCGCGACCGCCGATATCGTATGGCTACCCGGCGATAAGTTGCTATACGCATAGGCCAGCGAAAAACCAGACTCACTCGCATTGGCAACCTCTGGAAAAGCGCTCCCGACGTCCCCTCTCGCGCCGCCATAAGGTGCATCAAAGGCGTACACCCCATCGATCATGATCTCGATCTTGTCGATGCCGTCGGTCGCCACCGCCCAGCCTCTGAGATTGCCCACGCCACCATGAATTTCACCCGCCACCGGCTCTTCCAGCATGATGCGAAGCACATCATCTGCGCTAACCGGCGGAGATAAGACAGCACACAATCCTAAAAAGAACGAGACCAGGTTAGGGGCTACTGCTAGGAGAGGTGATCGTTTCATGGGCAATCGAATCTCACGTTCAAAGGGCTTTGACTCATCACTATGAGATCAGTGTCAACGAGGGTATAACCGAAATAAATCGCGAGTTCCGCTGATTCAAAAAGACCGGCTTTGCTTTTCAACTCGTCAAGTGCCAGTGGCATTTCTACTGTGTTGAGCGGTACCGCACGTCCTTGAGCCGCCTGGGAAAATAGCGCTTCACGATTGTCGGCATTCACCGCCGCATCCGCCATCTTCTCCAGCTCGCCCTGCGCATTAGCAAAAAAAACTCCCAGGGAATCTGCGCTCACCATTGCGTGAGCAGACCCCATTAATCCGACGTGCTCTTCGGCAAGACGTATCGTTGAGGCGACGGTGACGGTATCTTCGCAGCTGAAATCATTGTAAAAACCGATCTCATTATTTTTAACAGCGCCCGCTTCTATCGTCGCGTTGCGACGCATCGCATCGCTAGAGCTAATCGCAAACGCCGGCCTCGCTGGCGCAAACGCTTCAACTTGATATCGGGTTATTTGCAGCGCAGAAACCGCATCGGCACCATTTTCTCTGTCCGCCTTATCGACTCCGCAGGCCAAGCCCTCACAGGCCGCGCTCCGTGGGTTTGAAAAACGTTTGGTCAGATTGGTATAGGGCGTCACGTTGTAAAGACCTGAATAAGCCATAATGGTGGCAAATTTATTGTCAACCCCATACCCTCTCGCCCAGCCGAAAATCCCCTCTCCTGTCTGTCGCGCGCCATGCGCGAGACCGAATACGTGTCCTAGCTCATGCGCCAGGGTGGATTCTTCTTCGTTGAAATTGGTGATATGCATCACCACAGTTCTGCGGGTATTGTTGGCGAAATAACCCTTTGAACCAAAGGTACCGGCGGCCAAACCCGAGAGTTCGTCGTCACCGGCTTGACCATCAAGAATCACCACTAAATCGGCACCTGACAGTGCGCGAATTTTTTCACTAATGGCCCACTGGTTCTTTTTAGGCGTGCCGTACTGGTCCATCAAATGAGTCACGCTGTTCCAACTCAAAGTCGGATCAGGATTTTCGTAGGCTAACTCTTGATAATGCACGGCCCTAAACTGAATGCCTGTCTCACTAGTATCGCCGTAAATCTTATTCACGCCGCTAATCAGTTCGTCAATATAAGGCTGAGGCTGATTCAAACGTGAGATATCGGCCGTAAATGACTTGGTATACAACATCGCCACATCGATGACGGAGTCGCGAGTGGAGGCTGAACTCGTATCATTAGGGTTCGTCCCCACAAGCCCCTCATTAAAATCAGACACCCCATCCCATCTGAGTCCAACAACACATCTTCAATCGGATTGTGGGAATTAAAGCTGTTTTCAAGCACCAGGTAGTTGCCCTCGACTGGCGTGGTGATATCGAACCAGGGATTGGGAATTCCCCCAGACGGGATCGTACTCAGC
>CAJQKG010000036.1 GCA_905478845.1 uncultured Luminiphilus sp. | reverse complement strand
AAATGTCGGTTCGCCGCGTCCAGTTGCCAGAACCCCACGCTACAGATTGCGTTGTGAAGGTCCACTGGACTGGAATCAGCACCGGCACCGAGAGGCTACTCTGGGATGGCCGTATGCCCCCGTTTCCTGGTTTGGCCTATCCCCTCGTTCCCGGTTATGAGAGTGTTGGCAGCGTCGTTGAATGCGGTGCCGAGACAAATGTAGAGGTCGGGCAACGCGTTTTTATTCCTGGCAGCCGCGGCTTTACCGATGTCCACGGATTATTTGGCGGAGCAGCCCATTCTTTGGTGGTTCCTGCTGAGAGGCTCGTCAAATTACCAACCGAGATGGAATCGACCGGTGTCTTATTGGCGCTTGCCGGAACAGCTTGTCATGCCCTCCGTCGTATGGAGGATTTAGGTCCTCCTGATTTAATTATTGGCCACGGTGCACTCGGCAGATTGCTCGCGCGTATTACCGAAGCGGTGTATCAAAAGACCGTCACCGTGTGGGAAACAGACGCCGTTCGTCGCGAAGGGAGTCACGGCTACACCGTGCTAGATCCCTCCGAGGATACGCGCCGAGATTACCAACGGGTCTGTGACGTGAGCGGTGCGCACGACATTATTGATCAAGCGGTTCATCACTTCGCGAAACATGCCACCTTATGTCTCGCCGGCTTTTATGCCGCGCCAATTCAATTCGACTTTCCTGCGGCCTTTATGCGAGAGATCGATATCCGAATCAGCGCAGAGTGGCAGGACCAAGATATGCAAACCGCAATGGATCTCGTCGCAAGTGGAGATCTCGACCTCAGCAACATTATTACGCATGACCAGCCTTATGACAGTGCTGAAAACGCTTACGAAACAGCGTTTTCTGATCCCGCTTGTTTGAAGATGGTCCTTGACTGGAGAGATGCATGAACGCACCACAGAACCCAGAGGTGTATGACCCGGGGTTGGAATCTACTGGGGAGCGGGCCGACTTGTTGGCAACCTCCGGTGAGGAAGCCCCCAAGACACAAATCATTGCGATTTATGGCAAGGGCGGCATCGGTAAAAGTTTCACGCTCGCCAATTTGTCCTACAACATGGCGCAGCAAGGCAAAAAAGTATTACTGATCGGTTGCGATCCGAAGAGTGACACCACCTCGCTGTTGTTTGGCGGTAAAGCGTGCCCCACCATTATTGAAACAGCGTCGGCTAAAAAAGCGGCCGGTGACGAGGTCTCGGTAGGCGACGTCATGTTCAAGCGCGATGGCGTTTTTGCCATGGAGTTGGGTGGGCCAGAGGTCGGCCGCGGTTGCGGTGGCAGAGGCATCATTCATGGCTTTGAAACGTTGGAGAAGCTTGGGTTTCATGATTGGGACTTCGACTACGTGCTGCTCGACTTTTTGGGCGACGTCGTATGCGGCGGATTCGGTTTGCCGATCGCCCGTGACATGTGCCAAAAAGTAATCGTTGTTGCGTCAAATGATTTGCAGTCACTTTATGTGGCTAACAACGTTTGTTCCGCGGTCGAATATTTCCGCAAGCTCGGCGGCAATGTCGGTGTCGCAGGCATGGTGACCAATAAAGATGATGGTTCCGGTCAAGCACAGGCGTTCTGCAAGGCGGTTGGCATACCGGAGCTCGCGTCTATTCCCGCAAATGACGACATCAGACGCAAAAGCGCCTCCTATGAAATTATCGGGGGACCGGATGGAGAGTGGGGTTCACTGTTCAGTGGTTTAGCAACGAATGTTGCCGAAGCGCCACCCCATAAACCTGAGCCGCTAACTCAGGATGGATTGCTTGAACTTTTTGACAGCGACACCGTGGGTCGCGACGTCGTACTTGAACCTGCCAAGTTAGAAGACTTGTGCAGCGTTGAGCACCTTAATAAGCCCTCGTTGGAAGTGATTTATGACGCTATCTAGCGACACCATCGCCGTAGACTCCGATACCGCTCCTGCAGCGGACGGTTGTCATGCGGGAGAAGGCGTCATGCGTGATGCCGCGCAAAAGGCAGGCAAGACCGCGCAGCTGGAGCAATACGATAAGGATTACCCTAAGGGACCTCATGATCAACCTCAGAGCATGTGCCCCGCTTTTG
Source organism: uncultured Luminiphilus sp. (assembly GCA_905478845.1). GTDB lineage: Bacteria > Pseudomonadota > Gammaproteobacteria > Pseudomonadales > Halieaceae > Luminiphilus. Next base: position 2,074 of record CAJQKG010000036.1, on the reverse strand, counting down.
GCTCATTACGCGTAGGCTTGCGCATGCGGCGCACCGCGACGATTTTGTCGGGCTCTGCCTGTTGCGTTTACGGACTCACGTTTACTTCACATTTTTATGGTGCGAAGCGCACCGTCGGTTACGTACCGTTTGATTCCGAATCGCTGGTGACGGGTAAGTTGTTTGAGGATATTCGCGAAGCCGTTCATGATATTGCCGATCCCGATCAATACGACGCCGTCGTCGTGATCAACCTCTGTGTCCCGACGGCCTCCGGTGTGCCGCTGGACCTATTACCCACAGAGATTAATGGCGTTCGGATCATTGGCATTGACGTGCCAGGGTTTGGCGTGCCGACCCATGCTGAGGCGAAAGATGTGTTGGCTGGCGCCATGTTGCGCTACGCGCGGGGTGAGGTTCAGGCGGGCCCCGTCGCTCGACCTGCTGTTGTCGAGACTGATGTGCCGACTGTTGCGATGGTGGGAGAGATCTTCCCTGTTGACGCCATCACCATCGGGCGCATGATCCAGCCGATGGGAGTGAAAGCAGGGCCGGTCGTACCAACGCGTGAATGGCGAGAGCTTTATGCGGCGCTTGATTGTTCTGCTGTTGCGATGCTGCACCCTTTTTATACTGCAACTGCCCGAGAGTTTACGGCTGCAGGCAGACCGCTTCTGGGGTCGGCGCCAGTCGGTGTAGAGGGGACAAAAGACTGGCTTGCTCATCTCGGTGACGTTTTGAATTTGCCTAAAAAGCGGATAGATGCTGCGATCAATGCACAGTTAGCCGCTATTCGTGGCGTGCTGAAAGAGAACCCAATTGACGCGCGTATCACCCTCTCAGGTTATGAGGGATCGGAGCTGATCGTCGCTCGACTACTGATTGAGAGCGGCGCCAACGTTCGATACGTGGGCACGGCGTGCGCTAAATCTGACTGGTCGGCTCACGATTGTGAGTGGCTCGAATCACACGGTGTGAGTGTGCAGTTCCGCGCCTCCTTAGAGGATGACCTCTATGCGATGGACACGTTTAAGCCTGACATTGCAATTGGCACGACGCCGGTCGTACAAAAAGCGAAGGAACAGTCTATTCCCAGCCTTTATTTCACCAACTTGATTTCAGCGAGACCCTTGATGGGGGTTGCCGGTGCGGGCTCTTTGGCGGAGGTGATCAATACAGCAATAGCCGGACGTGACCGCTTTAAAACGATGGAAACGTTCTTTGCGGGGGTCGGTACCGGTACGAAAACCGGGATATGGACCCCACAGATTATAAGTCGATCGGGAATGGGAGAAGCTGGCTGATGTTAGTCATGGACCATGATCGCGCGGGGGGCTATTGGGGCTCCGTGTACATGTTTACCGCGGTCAAGGGCTTGCAGGTCATCATTGATGGGCCGGTGGGATGTGAAAACTTACCGGTGACGTCGGTGCTTCATTATACCGACGGGCTGCCGCCACATGAGCTACCGATTGTCGTCACGGGTCTTGCCGAGGAAGAGCTTGGACAGCGGGGCACCGAGGGTGCACTGCGTCGGGCGCACGAAACGCTGGATCCTAAGAAGCCCAGCGTAGTGGTTACCGGCTCTATTGCCGAGATGATTGGTGGCGGGGTAACTCCAACAGACACGAATATTCAACGCTTCCTTCCGCGCACGATCGATGAGGATCAGTGGCAAAGTGCTGACCGAGCATTAGTGTGGCTATGGGACCAATTTGGTAAGGCCAAAGCTAAAAAGCGCAAGGCTAAAAAGACTGAAAATGCGAAGAAGCTGGTCAATATCATCGGACCGGCTTATGGCTACTTTAATACGCCTTCGGATCTCGCTGAAATACAGCGCTTGATTGAGGGCATTGGTGCAGAGATCAATCTGACTTTCCCGCTGGGCTGTCCGCTGGAGAATATTGTGACGTTGGCCGACGCCGACGCGAACGTCTGCCTCTATCGCGAGTATGGGCGCAAGCTGTGTGAGACCCTGGAGGCGCCGTATTTTCAAGCTCCAATCGGTCTGGATAGCACGACCAAGTTTCTTCGCGCGATAGGTGAAGAGTTGGGTCTCGACCCCGAACCCTTTATCGAGCAAGAAAAACACACC
>CAJQKG010000035.1 GCA_905478845.1 uncultured Luminiphilus sp. | reverse complement strand
GCGCCCGGTGACGCCCTGCCAACTGCTACGTTGACCGGGGCAGACTGTTCCATCACGTCATGGTGGGTGCCAAGCGGGGGGAAGTCAAATTAATTTTACAAATAAGGTGTCAAAAAATATGGAATAGAGGACAATGAGCCCCCGCAGCGTGTGACTAGGTCGCCGTATCCTCAGAGTCGCCGATATCGAATCGACGCAGTTTGGTATAGAGGCTTTGCCGACTGAGTCCGAGTAGTTCGGCCGCCGCCGCGCGGTTGTCTTGTGTGAGCTTGAGTGCCGATTCGATGCAGAGCGCTTCGATCACGTCGGTTGATTCTCTGACTAGCTGCTTCAATGGCACGCGGCCAACACGGCCAGTGATTTGCTCGATTGAGCGGGGTAAATGAACCTCAGCGGTTTGCTCACCATTAATACGACGACTGACATCGCGAATAAACATCAGGATGACGGGTTTGCCGATATAGTCTGTTTGCACCGCGGAGAGTTCGATATCGAGTTGCGCGCCGAGCTCTGTTCTCAGCAGAGAGCTAAAGAGTTGCAGTGGGCGGTCCGATTGAATATTAGAGAGCAATATATCGAGATCGACAATCGAGCGTCCAAGCCATCGATCCGCGCGTCGCCCAGTGGCTTGCTGCTCATCCTGAATGCCCGCCATCTCAAGGTAAGCGGAATTGGCTGCGATCACGATGCCATTTTGATCGGTGATCAAAATGCCGTCGGGGGCGTGTTCGAAACTGTCACCCCCGAGCGCGAGATCTGATGTGCTTTCAGAGGGCGCTGCAAGACGGATCAATAGTCTGGTCTCGTTGCCTTGGCGCAAACAGGTGACGCCGGCCGCCAGAGTGACGCCGTCGGCGGTGGTGACCTCTCCGGCTACGACGCCCGTGGTACTGCGGGCTTCTCTTTGTAGCTCGGTCAGCGCGCGATTGCCGCTGGTATCCAGCCCGACCGGAAAGATGCGCCCGACCAGCGCCCCCGCTTCTAGCTCTAATAAGCTGCCGGCGACGGTGTTGGCTTCTAGGACGCGACCCGATAGGTCGTCGACCACCAAAAACCCTTCAGCAACCATTTCCAGCATGCGCCGATAGCGCGCTTCGAGTCGCCGATTGCTCCAATAGTCCTGTTCGAGTGTGCGCTGTGCGTTGACCAATTGTTGGCGTAAGTTCGTTTCGCCGCGCAGGTCAATGCAGGCTAATTGTATCGTTTGGTCAGTACCGTTAGCGCACAGCCAGCAACTCGTAGGGAGTGCCTCAGATTCAGGGCCGAGTACCAGTGCCAGATCAACGCGATGGGCGGTACCGGGCTCTGATACCGCTGCCGTCAGCGCTGCCTCCGCGGTCGCGGCATCGCATTCGCGAACCAGCTCGAGCCAGGGGCGGCCAATGATCGCGTCCCGGGGGAGTTGTCGCAGCGACCCTGAGCCAGATGCCACCTCGGCGACGCGGAATGAATCGTTTAGTGTGATTTGCATATCGGCGACACTGGCCAGCAGGGCGGTCGCGCTCATATGGGGGGAAGATGGCAATGTATCGGCCTCCAAGCCACGCCGGTGTCTTAATAATTGGACACGTTAGCGCTATAAAACCGGAGTCTCGCATACTCAAACCCCGATAAAAAGCCCCAGTAACGTCATTGTTGACTGTTGACATAAAAGAATAAGTGTCAATAAAAATTAAATTTATCGCTGTAAAAAATGTTTGACACTGCTCCGGGCTGTCTCTAATCTGATTCGTATTACAGCTGCCGTGACCATTGTTGCGGTTGGAGGGGGATATGAGCGCGAGTGAGCCGACCGTTGGTCGACAGAAACAGCCGCTATATACATCGGCAGAGCGTGCTCGCCGAGATGCAACAAAATGGACGCTGGTGCAAGGGTTACTGGCACCCATTCAGTTCTTGGCTTTTGCGATTAGTCTCTGTTTGGTGATCAATTATTTATTGAATGGCGTAGGTCTCGCTGCTGCGACGTTGTCGGTGGTGATCAAAACGTCGCTGCTCTACGCCATTATGATTACCGGCGCTATCTGGGAAAAAGTCGTGTTTGGGCGCTACTTATTTGCGCCGGCTTTTTTCTGGGAAGACGTTGTCAGTATGTTGGTCATGGCACTCCATACGGCTTATGTCGCGATGTGGTTAGCCGGCTGGGGAACACCTACCGAGCAAATGTGGTTAGCACTGGCGGCTTACGCGACTTACGTCGTCAACGCGCTACAGTTCTTGTTGAAATTCCAAGCCGCAAAAATCACGAGCACTGAGTCAGCAAGCGATGTCCCGACTATGTTGAACACTCAAGGAGCACTTGACACGTGACAGAGCTGATCGCCCGCACTGAAAACGCTAATGCCCCTGAGGTGATCACGGAGCGTGGAGAGCGTGCTGTATTTTGCGGGTTAACCTCTATTATTTGGCTGCACCGACGAATCCAAGACGCTTTCTTTTTGGTCGTTGGGTCACGCACGTGTGCCCACTTGTTGCAGTCTGCTGCGGGCGTCATGATCTTTGCTGAGCCCCGTTTCGCAACGGCCATTTTGGGAGAGCGAGATTTAGCCGGCATGGCAGATTGTAATGAAGAGCTTGATCGTGTGGTGTCAGAGCTACTCGCACGGCGGCCCGATATTCGACGCTTGTTTCTGGTCGGTTCTTGTCCGTCTGAGGTCATTAAGCTAGATCTAGCCAATGCGGCGGCGCGATTACAGGGCGACCATGACAACCGTCTGAGAATTTCCGCGTTCAGTGGGTCGGGAATAGAAACCACCTTTACGCAGGGCGAGGATCAGTGTCTTGCCAGCATGGTGCCGGATCTGCCCACCGCACAGGATGCGACACCCCGGTTAATGGTCGTGGGTACCTTAGCGGATATTGTCGAGGAACAGTTTCGACGACACTTCACCCAGCTGGGTATTAACGAGGTGGATTTTTTCCCGGCGGCGCGTGCCGATGACTTGCCCGCCGTGGGACCCGGCACTCGGATATTATTGGCGCAGCCTTACCTGGGTGATACGGTGGGAGCGTTACGTAAACGAGGTGCCAAATTAATCAGTGCGCTCTACCCATTGGGTATTCAAGGCACGCTCGCTTGGTTCCAGGCCGCTGCCGCAGAGTGGGGCTGCTCGGCCGAAACGGTGCAAGAGTCACTGGCTATTCCCATCGCGCGAGCGCAAAAAGCACTGAGCCGAGTCCGTACGTCGCTTGAGGGCAAAAGTTTACAGTTTCTGCCGGATTCACAGCTCGAAATCCCCTTGGCAAGATTTTTAAGTGAAGAGTGTGGCATGTCGCTGGTTGAGGTGGCCACACCTTATGTCGATCAATCTTTAATGGCCGAAGAGTTAGCGCGCTTAGCAGAAGATGTGCGAGTGGTTGAAGGGGCTGATCTCGATTCGGCGTTGGCGAGGGTGAGGGCGAATCGCCCTGATCTCACCGTCTGTGGGATGGGCATCGCGAATCCATTAGAAGCTGAGGGGCTGCGAACTAAGTGGTCGATTGAGCTGGTGTTTACGCCGATACAGGGTTTTGATCAGGTCGCTGATCTCGCGGGACTGTTCTCGCGCCCACTCGTGCGAGAACGACAGCTTGAGGTGGGATCATGGAGTTAGCGCTGTGGACTTATGAAGGACCTCCCCATGTGGGTGCGATTCGGATCGCGGCGTCAATGCGCGATGTGCATCTGGTACTCCATGCGCCGCAAGGCGATACCTATGCGGATCTGCTGTTCACTATGATTGAGCGAGAAAATCGCAGGCCGCCTGTGACGTGGACTACCTTTCAGGCACGAGACCTCGGCAGCTCAACGGCTCAGATGGTGATCGATACGCTGGAGGGCGTCTGCGAACGTTATCACCCTCAGGTATTGTTGGTGGCAGAGTCCTGCACTGGGGAGCTGCTGCAAGATCAACCGGGGGCACTGGCGAAGGGCGCCAACCTGTCTGCGCCAGTGATTCCGATCGAAATGGCGGCCTATACTCACAAAGAAAATTGGGGCGCGAGCGAGACGTTTTACCAGTTGGTGCGCGGTTTACTGGCGGCCAGAGCCTTAAAGCCCGGTGAGACAAAGGCGCCGCGCGGGGCGGATCAGCCGCCATCAGTGAATCTCATCGGTCCTACGAAGCTAGGTTTTCGTTGCCGCGATGATGTGGTGGAGGTGCAAAAGTTATTAGAGCAGATGGGCGTCCGCGTCAATGTGGTGGCGCCGCTTAATGCGACACCGCGAGACTTGCTGCGAATTCCTGATGCCGATGCCAATGTAAACCTGGCTCCTGAGGTCGGTGACCTCACCTGTGATTGGCTGAAGCGTCAATTTCAGCAGCCTATTATTTCAACGGTTCCTATGGGCTGGGGCGCCACGCGCGACTTTATCGCCGAAGTGTCTGAGACGCTCGGTTTAGACATCGACGTCGACTCAGTGGGCGACAGTCGGCTACCGTGGTACAGCCGATCGGTTGATTCCACTTACTTGACTAATAAGCGTGTTTTTATTTTTGCCGATGGCACTCACGCTATCGCAGCGGCGCGTGTTGCGCGTGACGAAATGGGTTTCGAGGTCGTTGGCTTGGGTACCTATAGTCGCGAGCGGGCCAGAGACGTGCGTGCGCTGGCCAAGGAATATGGTTTAGAAGCACTGATCACAGACGATTACCTCGCAGTTGAGCGAGCGGTTGAAGCACTGCAGCCCGAATTGGTACTGGGTACCCAGATGGAGCGTCATATCGCGAAACGTCTCGGCCTACCCTGCGCTGTGATCTCAACGCCGGCTCACGTGCAGGACTATCCCGCTCGATATTCGCCGCAGATGGGGTTTGAGGGTTGCAATGTGTTATTTGATACTTGGGTTCACCCGCTCATCATGGGGCTCGAAGAGCATCTGTTGACGATGTTCCGCGACGACTTTGAATTCAATGACACCGCTGCACCTTCGCACCTTGGAGGCGAGGGAGGTGGCTCGCACCAGCCTGACGCGGTGGCTGCGGTCGCAGAAACTACCGAAACCGATGAGCCTGGCGCCATTGCTTGGGCGGTCTCTGCAGAGAAGGAACTGCGCAAGATTCCCTTTTTCGTGCGCGGTAAAGCGCGCCGGAATACCGAGCACTTTGCTATTGAGAATGGTTTGTCCGTGATCGATGTCGAGACGCTTTATGAAGCGAAAGCACACTACAGTCGCTGACAGTGCCAGCCCGCTGAGGGTTGTGCTGGTCACGCTTGATAACCATGTCAGTGGGGCGTGGTCTCGGGCGGCTGGTGCACTGTCAAAGCAGGTGCCGGACTTAACGGTTTCGTCACATGCCGCAACGGATTGGGATCGTAATCCGGCGTTACTCGAGACGACCCTTGCGGCGATTGCCGAGGGTGACATCATTATTGTCACTATGTTGTTTATGGAGCCACACATTGAGGCTGTTCGCGAAGCACTGACCGATCGCAGCGATCACTGTGATGCGATGATCTGCTGTATGTCGGCTCCCGAAATTATGCGTTTAACGCGTATGGGCCGGTTCCGAATGGATACCGAAGCCACGGGCGCCATGGCCTTGCTCAAGCGGATGCGAGGCGGTGGTGATAAGTCCAAGCGCCCGGCCGGTGCACAGCAAATGACAATGCTGCGTCGCTTGCCGCGGTTGCTGCGGTTTATACCGGGCACGGCGCAAGACGTGCGAGCCTATTTTCTGACCTTGCAGTATTGGTTAGCGGGATCAGAAATCAATCTTGCCCGCATGATGGCGTTTTTGATTTCACGTTATGCAGAGGGTACCCACGCAACGCTGAAAGAGAGTCTGACTTACGAGCCCCCTGTCGAGTATCCCGAGACGGGTCTTTATCACAAGAGCCTGCCGAATCGGATGACCGATGATCCCGCCCGGCTGCCGCGGGTGTCAAAGCAGAAAAAAACCGGGACTGTGGGTCTGTTGTTGATGCGCTCTTACGCCCTGTCAGGGAACAGCGCGCATTACGACGCGGTGATCGAGGCATTTGAAGGACGCGGACTGCAAGTGATTCCCGCGTTTGCTTCCGGTCTCGATGCGCGACCCGCAGTGGATGCTTTTTTCATGGATCGGGGCAAGCCGATTGTCGATGCTGTGATCTCGCTGACCGGTTTCTCGCTAGTCGGTGGCCCCGCATACAACGACACGGATGCCGCTCAAGAATTACTAGAGACATTAGATGTCCCTTACCTGGCCGTTCAAGGACTGGAATTTCAAAGCTTGCAGGACTGGGAGACTTCGACCACTGGGCTAATGCCGGTTGAGGCGACGATGATGGTGGCGATTCCAGAATTGGATGGCGCGACCGGTGCAATGGTCTTTGGTGGCCGATCTGATGTAGCGATCGATGGCTTATCTGATATGCAGCCACATCCAGAACGGGTGGTCCGATTAGCTGATCGAGTAGAGCGACTCGTGTCGCTGAGGCGGTCGTCAAAAGCCGATCGTAAAGTGGCGATTGTGCTGTTTAATTTTCCGCCCAATAGCGGCGCTACCGGGACCGCGGCACACTTAAGTGTCTTTGAGTCGTTATTCAATACTCTGCGCGCCATGCGTGACGAGGGCTACCACGTCGAATTACCCGAGTCGCATGAAGCACTGCGCGACGCCGTGTTATCCGGTAACGCAAAGCAGTTTGGCGCTGAAGCCAATGTGCATCACCGTATACCGGTTGATGATCATGTGCGGTCTGAGCCATGGCTCGACGAGATCGAAGCGCAATGGGGTCCAGCCCCAGGCAAAGAGCTGACCGATGGCCAGCATCTGTTTATTTTGGGTAAATCATTTGGCAACGTGCTGGTCGGGATTCAGCCGTCCATTGGCTACGAAGGCGATCCCATGCGGTTGCTTTTTGAGGGAGGCTTAGCGCCAACACATGCGTTTTCCGCTTTCTATCGTTGGATTCGAGAAGGCTATGGCGCTGACGCCGTATTGCATTTTGGCACCCATGGTTCATTAGAGTTCATGCCCGGAAAGCAGGTGGGCTTGTCGAGTGCCTGCTGGCCAGATCGACTGATTGCAGACCTACCTAATGTTTATTTGTACGCGGCGAACAATCCCTCCGAAGGGTTGATTGCCAAGCGTCGTGCGGCATCGACACTCGTGAGTTATCTCACGCCACCGGTGACACATTCGGATCTTTACCGACACTATGTTGATCTGCGTGCCTCGATTGATCACTGGCGTCAACGCCCCGCAGAGATCGCGCAAGATGCCCAACAGGCCATGGTCAACACGGTCTTGGCGATTGCGGCGCAGTGTGAGTTGTGTGAAGAGGACACGCAATGGCCTCTTGAGCAGTGGTCAGCCAACATGATGTCGCTGCGCGATCGCCTTGATGAAATTGAACAGGCGCTGATTCCTTTTGGTTTACATGTCGTCGGTGAGCCAATGAAGCCAGCCGACCGAGCTGAATTGGTCAGCGCAATGGCCGAAGCGGGTGGCGCGCAACCGGTATCCCCGGCGCAGTTGGCGTCGGCAATTGAAGGTGGCGAGCTGACTGCGGTATCCGACCTGCTGGCGGAGCATATGCCGGAGTCTGATACAAACGCCACAGAGACCTTAGCGACGACGCTTCGCGACGCCTACCATATTCTCGAAGAAGACCACGAATTGAAGGCGCTATTAAGGGCGCTGGATGGCCGATTCATTCCTCCGGTGAAGGGCGGCGATGTACTCCGCGCACCGGATATTTTGCCGACGGGTCGCAATGTTCATGGCTTTGATCCTTATCGCTTGCCCGCCGGCTTTGCGCAGGCCGAGGGTCATCGACAGGCCGATCAATTGCTGGCCCGGCATCAGTCAGAGACGGGCTCCTTACCGGAGTCGGTAGCGCTCGTGCTATGGGGTACTGACAATCTGAAAACCGAGGGCGTGAGCATTGCTCAGGCGCTGGCCTTGCTGGGCGCTGAGGCGAGACAAGATAGTTACGGACGTGTGGTCGGTGCCAAGCTGACCCCGTTAGCGTCCCTAGGCAGACCGCGTATTGACGTACTGGTGACGTTGTCAGGCATCTTCCGCGATTTGCTACCAACGCAAACACAATTGCTGGCAGAAGCTACTTGGCTCGCGGCGACCGCGGACGAGGATCCCGAAGAGAATTTTGTGCGCAAACATGTATTGGCCTATCAGGCAGAGCACGGTGGTGATATTGAAGCTGCGGCACTGAGAGTCTTTAGTAATGCAGAAGGGGCTTACGGCTCTAATGTGAACTACCTGCTCGATAGCGGTCGCTGGGAAGAGGAAGAAGAGCTCGCCGACTGCTATACCCAACGCAAAGGGTTTGCTTATGACCGTCACGGCAAGGTGAGTCAGCAATCAAACCTACTCAATCGCGTTCTAGAAGATGTCGAGCTCACCTATCAAAACCTTGATTCAGTCGAGCTGGGCATTACGACAGTCGACCATTATTTCGGCACGCTTGGCGGCATCAGTAGTGCCGTTCAGCGGGCTCGCGGCGAACGAGTGCCGGTTTATATCGCGGACCATACGACCGGTGGAGCGGGTCGAGTACGAACGCTCAACGAGCAAGTGGCACTAGAGACCCGAACGCGGCTGTTGAATCCCAAGTGGTATGAATCGATGCTAGATCATGGCTATGAAGGGGTGAGACAAATAGAGGCGCACGTCACCAATACCATGGGTTGGTCGGCGACAACGGGCGATGTATCCCCTTGGGTATATAAGCAGTTATCAGAGACGTTTGTCTTAGATGAGCAGATGCGAGATCGCTTGGCGAAACTCAATCCTGTTTCAGCATCACGGCTGGCCAATCGTCTGATTGAAGCACAAGAAAGAGATTACTGGGGGGCAGACGATGACAGCATCGATGCTCTAAAACGGGCGGGAGAAGACCTTGAGGATTTCCTTGAGGGCGTCACAGGAGAGGTGGCAGCATGAATTCACCAAAGCAACATATTCCAATTTCACAAATTGATCCGGGTAACAATGTCGGTGATGGAGAGGGGAGCGTTCAGGTTCACCTTGAAGAGGATCTGATGCAGACCACTGCGAAGGTATTCGCTATTTATGGAAAAGGAGGCATCGGTAAAAGCACGACATCCTCTAATTTGTCAGTGGCGTTTTCTAAGCTGGGCAAGCGAGTCATCCAAATTGGTTGCGATCCCAAGCATGACTCGACGTTTACGCTCACTAAAGCGCTGATGCCCACGGTCATCGATGTGCTGGAGTCGGTGGAGTTCCATGCCGAAGAGCTACGGCCGGAGGACTATGTGTTCGAGGGCTACAACGGCGTCATGTGTGTCGAGGCAGGAGGACCACCCGCCGGCACGGGTTGTGGTGGTTATGTCGTCGGCCAGACGGTCAAGCTGCTTAAGCAACATCATTTGTTAGATGACTCTGATGTCGTGATATTTGACGTATTGGGTGATGTGGTGTGCGGCGGATTCGCCTCACCGCTGCAGCACGCTGAGCGCGCGATGGTCGTCACCGCAAACGACTTTGATTCCATTTTTGCCATGAATCGGATTGCCTCCGCGATTAAGGCAAAATCAAAAAACTATGCGGTCCGCTTGGGTGGAGTGATTGCCAATCGGAGCGCGAACACCGATGAGATCGATCGCTTCAACGAGGCCGTTGGGTTAAAGCGACTCGCACACTTCCCCGATCTTGACGTGATTCGTCGCAGTCGATTGAAAAAATCGACGTTGTTCGAGTTATCGGGCGAGGAGGGATTAACAGAGGTTTGCGACGAATATATGTCGTTGGCGCAGCAGATGTGGGACGGCACTGAACCGTTGCCTTGCGAGCCCATGAAAGACCGTGATTTGTTTGATTTCTTAGGATTTGATTGATGGATTCTGCGCGCTATCACACGCGAAGAGCAGAGATTGAAACTTATTTCGATCGGACTGCGGCGGCAACTTGGGAGACGTTAACGTCGGATGCGCCGGTTAGTCGTATTCGACGCACTGTCAGAAGGGGTCGTGATGAGATGCGCGACACTTTGCTGAGTTGGTTGCCAGCAGATCTAGCGGGTACTCGGCTATTGGATGCGGGCTGTGGCACCGGCACGCTAGCGATCGAAGCGGCACGACGAGGGGCTGAAGTGGTCGCCATTGACCTGTCATCAACCCTCGTTAACATTGCGCAAGCGCGATTACTCGATCTGGATTCAACACTGGCCGTGAGCTTCAGAGTCGGTGATATGCGGGACATGGACTTAGGTCATTTCGATTATGCGGTGGCGATGGATTCGCTGATTCACTACGACGTGAACGATGGAGTGCAAACACTCGCTGCGATGGCGGCTGAGATCAAAACAAAAATGGTATTTACCTTTGCGCCTTGGACGCCCTTACTGGCGATGATGCACGCCACTGGTCGTTTTTTCCCCAAGCAGGATCGAGCGCCCTCCATTGAGCCGGTCTCACCCAAACGATTAAGTGGCCAGCTTGCCGAGGCTGGCTTGCTGTCCGAGTGGGATATTGACCGCTCCTATCGAGTGGACACGGGGTTCTATAAATCCCAGGCGATGGAGCTGAGTAGACGGTGAATCATTCGTCCAACAAGTTGGTGCGTCAGGTGGGGGGATTCAGTCATCGCTGGCTACCTTTTGCCGATGCGGCGACCGTTGACCTCACCTTGCCTCGATTGTGGCGCCTGTCGTTGTTTCAATTCTCGACAGGAATGGCCATCGTGCTCCTGACGGGTACCCTGAATAGAGTGATGGTGGTCGAGCTGGGGCAGGGCACTTCGCTGGTCTCGTTAATGCTGGCGATACCGCTACTACTGGCTCCCGCCCGGGCCTTGATTGGCTATCGATCGGATTATCATCGATCGTATTTGGGGTGGCGTCGTATTCCTTACTTATGGTCTGGCACGCTGATGCAATTTGGTGGCCTTGCGTTCATGCCGTTTGCGCTCATTCTCATGACAGAGCCTCATTCTGGGCCCGCTGTCATCGGTCCTATCGCAGCGATGGGAGCCTTTTTGCTGACGGGCCTCGGCATGCATGTTTCTCAGACAGCAGGCCTGGCACTGGCCACCGATCTGGCCACTGAAGAGACGCGTCCCAGAGTGGTTGCGTTACTGTATCTGATGTTGTTGATTGGCATGATTAGCAGCGCGGTCATCTTTGCAGCGTTGCTTGATGATTTTAATTATGTGCGGCTCATCCAAGTGATTCAGAGCGCCGCTGTGATTACCTTGATTCTCAATGTCACCGCGATGTGGAAGCAAGAGGTCCGTTATCCCAAGTTGACGGATCATAAACTCGAGAAGCCGACTTTCGGAACTGCGTGGGATGAGTTTATTAATTTGCCCAAAGCGCGTCGCCTTTTATGGGCGCTGGGGCTCGGCACGATGGGGTTTACGATGCAGGATATCTTGCTTGAACCCTACGGTGCCCATGTCTTAGGTCTTTCGGTGAGTGAGACAACCCTACTCACGGCGTTATTCGCCGGAGGCATGGTGCTCGCGCTGTTGATGACTTCCCGTACGCTCAAGAAGGGCGTTGACCCGATCAGGCTAGCGTCAGTGGGAGTGCTCATTGGTATCGTCGCTTTTGTGGCTGTGATCTTGTCAGCACCGCTGCAATCGACCGGTCTCTTTCAAATAGGCGCGACCTTGATCGGCGTCGGTAATGGCTTATTCGCCGTCGGAATGTTGACCGCGGCGATGGTATTCGGTGGCGCCAAAATGGCTGGCCTGACATTGGGCGCTTGGGGCGCCGTGCAGGCAGCGGCGACAGGGCTGGCGATGTTTTCTGGGGGTGCAATCCGTGACGTAGTCACAGGTTGGGCCGATGCGGGCCTATTAGGCATCGCAATGCAAACACCCGCTTCAGGTTATGGAGCGGTTTATCATATCGAGATTGTCTTGTTGTTCGTGGCTCTCGCGGCGCTAGGTCGGCTGGTAAGGCGACCGGGTGAGGTGGGAGAGGATGGCAAGCGTCTTGAATTAGCGGATTTTCCGAGTTAATGACCACATTGGGAGGACTCAACTATGGGAACTGGTGCAATTACTGAATACATGGATCTAGCGCAGCTAGCACTGTATGTCTTCTGGATTTTCTTTTTTAGCCTAGTCATTTACCTGCATCGTGAAGGTAAACGTGAGGGCTGGCCCTTGCAGATGTCATCAGGTGACCTGCGCACGGGGATGGGGGGTATGCCCAAGCCCAAAACGTATCGTTTGGCCCACGGGCAAGGCGAACGTGTGCGACCTGGCCCAGAGCCGGCGCAATACGACGTGAACGCAACACCGATTTATGATGCCAGCGGTGCACCCATGCAACCCAATGGTGATCCGATGGTCGATGGTGTTGGCGCCGCTGCCTGGGCGATACGACCGGATAAACCTGACCTCACAGTAGACGGTGCGCCGCGAATTGTGCCGCTTCGAGTGGACGCGGATCATGGTGTTAATAGTGGTGACCCAGATCCTCGTGGCCAGGCTGTCTACGGTTGCGACGGGCAGCAAGGTGCCACCGTGGTTGATCTTTGGGTGGACCGCGCCGAACCGCTTTTCCGCTACGCTGAGTTAGACGTGGGTGGAAGAAGGGTGTTACTGCCCATGACATTGGCAATGGTCTCAAGCGACGGGTCTGTTAACGTAAAATCGATTCGTTCTGACCAGTTTGCGCAAGTGCCAGGTCTGTCCAATCCAGATCAGGTCACCTTGCAAGAAGAGGATCGTATCAGTGCCTTCTACGGTGGTGGCCATTTGTATGCGACACCTGACAGAGTGGAATCGTTGGTATGATGGAATATGAAGGTGAGCCGATCGAAGGCCTTCCAGAGGTCTTGCCAGACGGTGAGTCGCTGATATGGCAGGGTAGACCCACCGTCGGAGCAATGCTCAAGCGCGTCTTTTTTGTGCCGCAGCTCGCCTTGTACTTTGGACTGTTAATCGGTGGGCATACGATCTACCGGTTAACAGAAAGCGTCCCCCTGGCCCAAGTACTGGGCACCTTTGTTTGGCAATCCGGCTTGGCGGCGACCGTGCTGCTGTTACTGGTTTGGCTGGCGCGCGCCTACGCTCGTTCCATTTTGTATACCTTAACCAGTGCGCGATTGGTGGTCCGCTCGGGTGTGGCGCTGCCAATGATGGTCAATATCCCGATTGAGCAAATCATCTCTGCTGACTTGCGCGTGCATCGCGATGGAACAGGCGATATCTTATTGCGCGCCACGGCTGACCGGCAGCTCTATTGGGTGTTGTTGTGGCCCAACGTTTCGGCATGGTATTCCCGCCCGGTGCGTCCCTGCCTGAGAGGGTTGAGTGACCCTAATGTTGCTGCGAAAGCCTTCGCTGACGTAGCCAGTCAGCAGGTTGATGTGGTCACTCAGGATCAGGGCGCCGACGAGTCTCAGTTGATGACAAGAGGTCATGCGGTGCCAGCGAGCTAATAGCGGTGGCGCGGGGGCACAGTACATTATGGCGACCACTCGGATACCCAATGGTCTGGGTGGTGCTGGCTATGGCGCTGTTGTGGGGGTGGGCGGTATCGCGAGACGAGGCCACTTACGCACCCCCAGAACCCCAAGTTGCAGCGGCGGTATCATCTGCCACGCTATTGTTTGTCGATGGCCCTGCGGGGCGCATTGATGTGTTGGAGTCTCAAACAGCAATCGAACTTGCCCAGTACCGCTCGGGTGAGGGCAGTTTTTTACGCGGCATACTCCGTAGCTTAGTGCGCGAGCGGCGCATTCGTGACCTAGAGGCGGGCGGCGTTTTTGAGCTCAATTTGTTAGAAAATGGCAGCTTAGTGATTTCAGACCCAGAAACCGGATATTGGATGGCGTTAGAGGCTTTTGGCGTCGACAACCGTCAGGTATTTGTCACATTACTAGAGCGCGCGCAGGAACTTGATATCGCGACTTCGACCGCCGACGCTCGCTGATCATGATCTGGATTTCTTTTTTTGTAGCGGTGCTCCTATGGTGGTTGATGACTGGCCTCGCCCTCCTGAGTGTGCACCGGTCACGCCGAACGCAGCGCATTATTTTTACGCTGGTGACGCTGTCTATGGTGGCGGCTCTGTTTTTGGTGGAGGTCAACGCTGCGCGTGCTACCACCTTGGCGACCATTACCGGTTTTGCAATGGGCCTGGGTATTTGGGGCTGGTTAGAGCTCAGTTATTTGATGGGCTTTATCACCGGTCCAGTCAAAGAGCCCGCCGCCGCTGGTGTGGCGCTGTCCCAGGGGAGGCGGTTTCAGCAAGCGCTTGGGACAACGATTTATCACGAGCTCTTGGTGGTGGCTGTTGTCGGTGGCGTCTGCGTGCTGGGTGCGGGTTTACCCAACCCGACCATTCAAAATACGCTCGCCGTCCTTTGGCTGATGCGTTGGAGCACTAAACTCAACTTGTTTTTTGGCGTCCGGCACTTTAATAGTGCCTGGCTGCCCGCGCAGATGCGTTATATCACTTCCTTTCTCGGCCCCGACAAGAACAACTGGTTTACCGTCGTATCGACCTTATTCGCTGCCTACTGCACCTATCTGTTATTTTTTTATGGACAGGCAGCGACCGAGCCGGCCATGGGGCTATCGTTGTTCTTAATCGCCTGGTTAGCCGCGTTAGCGGTTTTGGAGCACTGTTTTTTGATGATTCCGATGGGCGAAACGGCGCTGTGGCGCTGGGCTGGGGCGAATACCCGCGAATCGTGAAGCGGAAGGTGACGGCGAAGTGTCAGTTTTCCTTGACGCCGGCACACTAGAGTCATAGGGTGGAGAGGATCAATCCCATAAGAAGAGATTGACTGGTGCTTTTAAAAGTCACCGTTTGCGGAGTTCGGT
Source organism: uncultured Luminiphilus sp. (assembly GCA_905478845.1). Classification (GTDB taxonomy): domain Bacteria; phylum Pseudomonadota; class Gammaproteobacteria; order Pseudomonadales; family Halieaceae; genus Luminiphilus. The sequence continues at coordinate 4,769 of CAJQKG010000035.1, read as the reverse complement.
GTCGTCTGACGGCAGCCGCCAGCTAAGCAGTTTAGGGGGGTAGTATGAAGTCAACCATGGAACCGTGGTCGTCTGGAATGTCAGCATATCCGCTGGCACAGTCCGAAAATAGCCTAGCACTTGGAGACAATGCGGTACCCGCAGACGCGGCGTTATTGCAACCCTACTTTGCGCAAATACGAGAAGAAAAAGGCGCCTTGATTCTCAATGTGCACTTGCCATTTTGTCCTTCTCGATGTCTGAGCTGCGATCGGGTAGCGGTTGTCGAGCACAACCCCGAAAAACTGGACCGCTATATTGCGAACCTAGATCGTGAGTTGGCGTTAGCGGCTGATGCGGTGGGATCTGAGCATCGGTTGGCGCGGCTGCATTTTGGCGGTGGATCGCCTAATCACTTATCAGACATGGCGATCGGAACATTATTTTCGTGTGTGAGCCAATACTTTGTTATCGGGGCTGCTACGCAGGTCTCTATGGAGCTGAATCCACGCAGAACATCGCGCGCGCAGCTTAATTTTTACAAGGGTCTGGGCATTGACCACATTAAGCTAGAGGTGCGCGATGTAGATGCCCGCGTGCAGCGAGAAATTGGCCGTATTCAGTCTTTAGAGCTGCTTGAAGACGTGATCTCGATTGCTCATGGGGTGAATTTTGAGTCCATTAGTATGGACTATCTCATCGGTTTGCCTGGGCAAACGGTAGAGTCCAGTGAGGAAAGTATCGAAGCGATGATTTCGCTAGATCCGGACTGCTTGGTGTGTCTCCCGTTTCACCGTCGGGAATCAGCTTTTCCTCATCAGATTGCGGTAGATACACAGCAGCTGCCCTCGCTTGCGGACAGATTGGCGATGTTTAATGCCGCGACTGAGGGATTTGTCGCATCGGGTTACGATTGGGTGGGACTGAACCTATTTGCGAAGCCAGACCATCAGCTAGCGGTTGCTCAACGAGAAGGGACGCTGGCGCTCAATGTGCTGGGTTACGACGTCGATCCAGATGCATCGGTGCTGGGTATCGGTTTGGGCGCCTTAAGTGAATTGCCTGGGTTAGTTGTTCAGAACCATGTTGATATGGAGCAGTGGCACAGTGCGGTTGAGTCCGGCACGCTGGGATCCGCCTCAGCGGTGTTCTCAGATGACAATGAGACCCTACGCAGAAAGGTGCTGAGGGGGCTCGTGTGCCACCAACGCATACCAGCTGACCAGCTGACCAGCGCTCAGCGAGATGATTGGCTGGTGCCCCTTATTGGGCAAGGGTTTGCGGTCGAAGAGAATGGTGAGTACCTGCTCACAGAAGTCGGCAGGTCAGTGTTACCTCATATCTGGACCGATTCTTCGCCTGTCTTCAGCACGATTTAGTCGGACTGCGACGAGGCATCCTAAAAGGCAGTAAGCACTGCACCCACGATCGACAAAATCGTGTGAGATCTAAACTCTCATGCATAAATTGTCGATCTGATACCCGCAACTGAGACCGCGTATAAAAGGGCGTATCTTCCAGCGTTATCAGCGATGCTTGCGTCGACGTCGGTAGGCGCGCCGGGCGAGGCACGCGCCAGATCGGTCCCTTTTTCAGATGCTGGAGTGGCGGTGAGAGCGTTCGCTCGACAGCGCCCATTTTATCGATTAGTAGAGACACTCGATTTTCGTCGCCACCGCAGAGCTGTGCGTCATAGTGAATTTCGCAATGCCCCTCTGGTGTGTGACCTCGACACCAGTTCCATGACGTAAAGCCGCTTTCGATAGGCGCGACGCCAAAGTTAGAATCCACATAAGCCGAGCCTTGCCAGGATAGCGAGGGTCGCTCCATGTCGACTTGTATACTCGACAGTGGCGCGATGGGCCACCACCAATGGCGCTGCGCATTGTCGAGCTGAAAACACTCCTGCACTGTGCGCTCGAACCCGACCGAGATCACGCCGCTGACACGCTGGCCCCAAGGGGTGGTTCGCTCCTGAATAGTGATGGTTAATCCCTTGTCCGTGACCGCAATATCGCTGGGTCCAATCACAAGATGATCCGATTGCTGAGTGAGTGCTCCGGATCCTCGCTCGGTCATACACCAACGCGATTTCTCAGGCCCATAAAGGATGACATTGAGGCTGACATGGTCCGTCGCAGAGACCTTGCCACGCTGTCTAGCGCGAAAGTAGTAGGGGGAAAAAACACTGCCGATGAACGCAATTACCGTGACGCCGAAGCGGCCACATTCACTGAAACCATCGACATACCACCAGCGGTAGCCCGAATCTGGGACCGGCTGCGCAAAACCTAAATGAGAGGTCGCCATGCCCGCTTCAAAGGGTGTGGTGGAGCGCATGGTTGCCGCATCGTTCATAGGGGTTGCACCCGGCCACTGAGTGGCGTAGTTTGTCAGATAAATATAACACTAATAACTGTCATAATAATATGACGGTTCTGGGAGAAAGGTTCATGCAGGATCCATTACTCGACTGCGAAGACGATATCCGCGAACACCTCGCCGAACATATTACCCAGCAGTGTCCGCCCCTGTTGGGTCAGGCAATGGAATATGCGGTCTTTCCGGGTGGTGCTCGGGTTCGGCCGCAGCTCTGTATGGCAGTTGCCCTTGCCAATAACAGCAGTGATCGTGCGCTGGCTGCCGCCGCTGCGACGGCGGTTGAGTTTCTGCACTGCGCATCACTGGTCCACGATGATCTACCTTGCTTCGACGACGCCACGCAGCGGCGCGGCAAGCCCTCGTTGCACGCCAAATTTGGAGAAAGAATCGCCGTCCTAACGGGCGATGCGCTCATCGTTGCCGCATTCCAAACATTGGCGGTACACGCTATTCATCATGTCAGAGCAGAGCGGGTGCCACTGGTGCTCTCGATTCTGGCTCGAGGTGTGGGAGCGCCCCATGGCATTGCCGCAGGTCAGGCTTGGGAGTGTGAGCCCGCAGTCGATGTCTCTCGATATCATCGCGCTAAAACAGGTGCGCTGTTTATCGCCGCGACCTGCGCAGGCGCCGCATCCGCGGGTGTCGATCCGGGCCCGTGGGTCAATTTGGGTGCCTGTATTGGTGAGGCATTTCAGGTGGCAGATGACATCAAGGACGCTGTTGGTAACCCCGAAGTGCTGGGTAAAGCGGTTGGTATCGATGCCAAGCTGGGGAGGCCCAGTGCGGTGCGTGAACTCGGTTTGGATGGCGCAACGGCGCGGCTGAAAAATTTGCTGGAGGAGGGCTTGGACAGCGTTCCTCACTGCTCGGGCAGAGAGAGTCTGGTCAGGCTCGTTCGCGCACAGTCGTCGCGCTTTGTGCCTGAAAAACTCGGCCGTTCGGCGGCCTGATCGATGTTTGCCGATCACGACACTTGGTCTCAGCAGCAGCCAGCGCCCTCCGACTGGCGTTGTCGTTGGCGCCTCTTTAGAAATCGGTTACTCGCCGATCCGAAGTTTCAACGATGGGCGGCTAGAACGCCGCTCGTTAAGCGCATTGCGAGTAAAAAAGCCACAGACCTCCACCACTTAACCGCAGGGTTTGTGTATACCCAAACGTTAACGGCCGTCGTGCAGTGCAACTTGCTGGCTGTTCTGCAGGGGCGGATTGAGTCGACTAAGTCGGTGGCAGCGATGTGTGGGCTATCAACCGCCGCCGCACACACGTTATTGACTGCTGCTGCCGCGCTGAAGCTAACCGAAGAAGTGTCACGGGGATTTTGGATGGTGGGTGAGTTGGGCGCCTCAGTGTTGGGTAATCCCGCCGTCGCCGACATGGTGAAGCATCATTCGGTGCTCTATCGAGACTTGGCAGATCCTCTGGGCGTACTCCGTCATCGTAGCAAAACGGGCCTGCGAGATTACTGGAGTTATGTGCCCGGTAGCAGTAGTCCTGATGAGGGACATCGGGAGTACAGTCAGTTGATGAGCAGTTCCCTGGCGCTCATTGGTGACCACATTCTGAATAGCTACCCCTTGGACAGTTACCGCAGTCTGGTCGATGTTGCCGGGGGTACCGGGAATTTTGCGCGAGCCGTTAAAAAGCGCTATCCCGATCTGAGCGCAACGGTGTTGGATTTGCCTGAGGTGGTCACTGAGGCCAAGGATCAAGCGCTAAATAGTCCTGTTCGGTTTGTTGCGACAGACATGTTTCGTTCCTCTTTGCCGCCCAATACAGAGCTTTTCTCCTTGGTCAGAGTGTTGCATGACCACGATGACGAGCCCGTGAGTCAGCTGCTGGCGCGGCTCCACTCGGCATTACGGCCCGGTGGGCGCCTACTGATTGCCGAACCGATGGCGGGTACGGCGGGTGCGGAACCGATTGGAGACACTTATTTTGGCTTTTATTTGTGGGCGATGGGAAGCGGTAGGCCTCGTACCGCCGAAGAATTAAGGGCCATGTGCTTGGCTGCCGGTTTTAAGGGCGTGCGTGAGTTCAAGACGCCAATTCCTGCTTTAACGCGATTATTGGTGGCGGAAAAGGCGATCAGCAGCGAATGATGCAAAAATTGTATTTTTTATTTGACACTTTGAATTGTTAATTTAGAATGACACATGAGCTGCAGTGCCATGACGCCTCGAAACAAAGGTTGTTAATGGCCGATACAGCCAATAAAAAAAAGGATGAAATAGCGCCACAATGGTAACGACGTCAACTGCGGTGGTTTTTGAGCAACCTGGAAAAATGTCGGTTCGCCGCGTCCAGTTGCCAGAACCCCACGCTACAGATTGCGTTGTGAAGGTCCACTGGACTGGAATCAGCACCGGCACCGAGAGGCTACTCTGGGATGGCCGTATGCCCCCGTTTCC